>CAZLBU010000261.1:0-3917 GCA_964557815.1 uncultured Bifidobacteriaceae bacterium
GCGCGCCGAACGCCAGCGCAAGGCCGCCGATGCCGAGGCCGGCCAGCAGCGTCGTCACCGGGTAGCCAAAGGCGGCCAGGAGGGCCAGGCCGCCAAGCGCCGCGATGGCGCCCTTGGCGAGGTTGGAGCCGATGGTGAGGAGGTGACGCGCCGACGGGCTCTCGGCGGCCCACGGCCGCGACAGCGTGAATTCGACGAACACGTTCACCGAGCGCCAGAGGCCCCAGAAGACCGTTGCCACCCACGCGCCCCGGACCACCTGCACGATGACGCGCTCGCCGGCGTCGGGCAGGCCTATGGAGTGCCCGAGCGCGGCGAAGAGGGCGAGCGTCCAGGCCACCCCGATGGGTGGTCCGAGGCTGCCGAAGACCCTGTCGTCCCAGACCGTGCCGGTGCGCGAGGACACGCGCCAAAGCACGCCGCGGGTGATCGCGCCGAGCAGGCGCCCGCCCCACCACGCGACGGCCAGGGCAACGACGAGAGCCATCCACTGCCACCACATGATGTCGAAGGGGCCCGGGGCCGTGAGGGATCCCAGATGTGACCGAACGAGCCAGTCGGTCACCCATCGGCTGATGGCGCCGGCATCGATCGACGCGGCATCGGCCCCGGATAGTTGTGCGTTGAGCAGGTCCATGATCCTCCAAACACATCATGGACGGCGCTGCCGCTGCAAGCTCGAGCGGCCGGGGGGGCTTGTCCGGCCGGCAACCAATGCGCTGCGGTCACGGTGGACTGCGCCGCGCCGAATCATCCGGGACGGCCAGCACCAGCGCGCCACCCAGGGCGACGACGACGCCGATGGCGACGAGGCCCGCCGAGAACCCGCCCGTCGCATCACGGAGATAGCCGATCCCGTACGGCCCGACGAAGCCGCCGATGTTGCCCACCGAGTTGATGAGGGCAATGCCGGCCGCGGCGCCGACGCCGTGCACGAACGAGGTGGCCAGCGTCCAGAAGGGGCCGAACATGGACGCGAGCCCCAGCATCGCGATTGACAGCAGCACGAGCGAGGGCACGAGCCCCTGCACGAACGAAGTGGCCACGAACGCGGCGCCGGCCACGACCGCTCCCCCGGCGACGTGCCAACGCCGCTCGCCCGTCCGGTCGGAATGGCGGGACGTCACGACCATGCCCACCGCGCCGGCGACATACGGGAGCGCGCTCAGCAGGCCAATCTGGAACGGCGTGCCCGCAAACGCGGCCTGCAGGATCTGCGGCAGGAAGAACCCGAACGCGTAGAGCGCCACCGGCACGACGAAGTAGACGAGCGCCAGCACCCAGAGCCACGGGTGCCGCAGCGCTTCGCCCACGCCGTGCGCGCGCCCCGTGTCGATGGACGCCTCGGCCGCCAGCGCGGACATCAGCGCCGCGCGCTCCTCCGGCACGAGCCAGGCGGCCTCGCCCGGCGTCTCCTTCAGCACCCGCAACACGACGAGCCCCATCACCGCCGCGGGCAGGCCCTCCAGCAGGAACATCCACTGCCAGCCTGCCAGCCCGCCGAGGCCGTCGAGCGTGAGCAGCGCGCCCGAGACGGGCCCGCCGACAATGCCGGCGGTGACCACCGCGGTCATGAACGTCGCCACGGTCCGCGCCCGCTCGCGCGCGGGCACCCAGCGCGTCAGGTAGTAGATGATGCCGGGAAAGAATCCCGCCTCCGCTGCCCCCAGCAGGAAGCGCAGCGCGTAGAACGTGGGCGCGTCGCGGACGAACATCATCGCCGCCGAGATCAGCCCCCACGAGATCATGATCCGCGCGATCCACCGCCGCGCGCCCACCTTCGCCAGGATGATGTTGCTCGGAATCTCGAACGCCGTGTAGCTGAGGAAGAAGATGCCGGCGCCGAAGCCGTACACCGCCGCCGAGAAGCCGAGCGCGGCGTTCATCTGCAGCGCCGCGAAGCCGACGTTGATGCGATCGAGATACGCGAAGATGTAGCAGAGGAACAGGAAGGGGACGAGCCGCCGCCGCACCTTGGCGGCGGCCGACTCGAGCGCGCGATCGCTCATGCGCGGGCGGGCCGCGCCGTCACGGCGTCACCGTCACCTTGACGAGCCCGAACGTCCAGCAGCAGACCTCGCCGCCCCCGCCATCGCCGGAATAGTCGTTGGCGACGACGTGCAGGACGTACTCGCCCGGCGCCGCGAAGCGCGCATTGGTCGTGGCCTTGCCCCGGAACGGCTGGTTCACCGGGCCGCCTTCGAGCACCTCCATCTTCGGGTTGGCCTTGTCGAAGGTCACGTCCCCCGGGCCGCGGAACTTGGACCACGTCAGCTCCACCGGCGGCGGCGGGTCCTTCATCGGCGCGTTCGACCCGCTGGAGTACTTCGCATCGTCGGAAACCCACGCCGTGAGGGCGAGCGGCGCCTTCACCCCCGTCGTGCGGGCGACGGCGCGCTCGAGAGTGGCCACGGGCCCCTGCAAGGCTGGCCCCTGCTCTTCCAGGCGCAGTTGCGGCGGCTTGTTGCCGACGGCCACGTCGGTGAACGGGCTGACGACGTAGTCGGGGTGAAGGCGGAGGGGGATGACGGTGGACTGGCCGTTGGCGACGATCGTCCAGGTGAGGCGATCCTTCGCCGAGAACGATGCCGGCACGCGGACGAGGAACATGCCCGTCTTGCGGCCCGGCTCGAAGTGGGTGGGCTGGCCCAGGTCCGGCCCGCCGGGCTCGATGCGGTTGTTCGGGCCGATGGGCACGTCCATCGCGCGCGACATGTTGCGATTGAGGTAGCCGACCAGGAAGTTGTGCGTGCCGTCCTGGTCGTCGAACCACCCTTCGAAAGCGCCGGTGACGCTGGCGCCGAACTGCCGCGGCGGCTCGCTTGGCAACTGCTGGCCCGCCAGCAGCGCGCCTCCGGCCAGCACGCCGCTGCCCACGGCCAGCGCCGCGCACAACTTCACCATGAACTGTCGATTACGCAACATGGCTCGTCCCTCGAGGAAGGGATGGGCGACCTGATCGCGGGCGCAGGCAGGGGACCGGGCGCAAGCGCCCCCGGGGCGACGTGGAGCCGTCGCCCGGGGCCCATCCAGGTGCGTTACTGCTGGTTGTTCCGCTCGGCAGTGCTCGTGGCCTTCGCCTTCCGCTCGGCCAGGAGCGCGTTGTACTCGTCGTCGGTGAGATACACCACGTTCATCCACGCGTGGGCCATCTCGTCCACGGTGCGGTCGCCGTAGCCCACCCACTGATCCGGATCGGGGTTGAACGGGTTGTTCTTCGTGTTGTCGTACCAGGCGCTCACCTGGATGACCGTGCCCTTCGGCAGCAGCGGCGAGGCGTCGTCCTCGTAGATGTAATTGGTCATCCAGTTGAAGTTGAAGTCGCCGACGTAGCTGATGATCTCGCGGCTGCCGTCCGGCTTGATCGCCTCCACCCGCATCGCCTTGCCGCGCAGGTGGAAGTGCGGCTGGAAGTTGGTGATGAGGGTGTTCTCCTTCAGCACCGTGAAGCCTTCGGTGTGCGAGATGGAATTGGGCGGGATGTCCAGGAAGCCGCGCGTGCGGAGGCCGGTGAAGCCGATCAGGTAGCTGCGCTTCTTCGGCTCCTGGCCCTTCGGATAGAACCAGAGCGCGATCTCGGAGCCGCCCGTGATGTCCTCACCGGCCGCGTGGAGGTGCTGGTCCCACGAGATCTTCTCGCCGGGGACGATCAGCTTGCCCGTGCCCTCCCGGAAGAGGTCGTAGCCCTTGCCGATGGCCCATTCCATCAGCTGCGGGCGGCGGTTCACCAGGTCCTCGCGCGTGAGCGGGCCCGTGGGGCCGTTGGCCGTGCCCGTATTGACCGCGTCGGGGTCGTCGTTGAGCACGAGGTACGCGATGGAGTGATGGAGGATCTTGCGGCTCGCCAGGTTGGACGGGCGAATCTCGACCATCTTCACCCAGCGGGGCTCGGAGATCGGGATGTCGCTCATGGGCCG
>CAZLBU010000262.1:0-3910 GCA_964557815.1 uncultured Bifidobacteriaceae bacterium
TCTCAGCCTGCAGCGCCAGCGGGTCAAGCGGCTGATCATGGAGCTCGAGCGGGAGCACCCGAACGTGAAGGGCTCGATGATCAAGGCGCTCGCGAACGTGATGCCGCGACACCTGCTGGACCGCCGCCTGAACCCCGTGACCGAGCTGCGCGACGCGGCGGCGGCGCAACTGGAGGACTTCGCGGATGTGCCGGCGGACGTGCCGCTCATCCCGTTGATGCTTGGCTCGCGGTCCCGGGCAGTCGGGCCACGACCGGGCAACGCCACCCCGCCGGAGCACGACTAGCCCATGCGCGCGGTGGTGCAGCGCGTGTCGCAGGCACGCGTGACGGTGGGGGAGCGCGTGACGGGCGAGATCGGTCCCGGCCTGATGGTGCTCGTCGGCGTCGAGCAGGGCGACGGCCCGGCCGACGTCGCCTACATCGCGTCCAAGATCAGGGACCTGCGCATCTTCGAGGATGAAGGCGACGAGGCGGGCCGGAAGCGGATGAACCGGTCGGTCGCGGACATCGGCGGCAGCGTGCTGGTCGTCTCCCAGTTCACGCTGAGCGGCGACGCCAGGAACGGCCGTCGTCCGTCGTTCATCACCGCCGCACCGCCCGAGCTTGCGCGCGCCCTCTACGAAGACGTCGTGCGAGAATTGCGGGACGGTGGCCTCACGGTGGGCACGGGTGAGTTCCAGGCGATGATGCAGGTGAGCCTGGTCAACGACGGCCCGGTGACGATCCTGCTGGACAGCCGGAGGACGTTCTGATCGGGGTGGCGTTGGGTCTTGGGACTTGGGACTTGGGTCTTGGGACTTGGGACTTGGGACTTGGGACTTGGCGTCCTGAGGTCTTGGGGTCTTGAGGTCTTGAGGTCCAGTTACTTCGTCAAGGAGGGCTGAGCGACGTGATGCGAGCGAACGCGATCGGCGTGGCCACGGTGCTGACCACACTTCTCTGGACTGCGTCCCCCGCGTCCGCCCAGCAACGCCCCCTCGTCACCGAAGACCCCGAGACCATCGGTGCCGGCCGCCTGCTCTTCGAGGCCGGGCTCGACTACGAGAAGGACGCCGAGTTCCCGCTCTCCGGGCTCACCGGCAACCTCTTCTCGGTACCGAACATCGGCGTGAGCGTCGGGCTCAGCTCGATCGCCGAGCTGCAGATCGACGGCGGGCTCTACCAGCGCCTGACCATCACCGGGCAGGAGGCGGCGCCGCTCACGCCCGTCCTGGACTTCACGGGCGACCGGACCTCGTCCGTGCGAGACATCTTCATCGGGACGAAGATCCGCATCCTCAGCGAGCAGGCCGGCCGCCCGGCCATCGGCTTCCGGTTCTCCACGCGCCTGCCGAACGCGGGCAACGAGTCCGGGCTCGGCAACGACACCACCGATTTCACGGCCTCGGTCCTGGTGGGGAAGACCATTCAGTCGATCCGCTTCGTCGGCAACCTCGGTTTCCTGATCCTCGAGGACCCGCTCGAGGCGGCCAGCCAGGACGACCTGCTCACGTATGGCTTCTCGCTCGCGCGCGCGCTGGCGGAGGGCTTCGAGGTCGTGGGCGAGATCAACGGCCGCGCGAACTTCGCCGAGGCCGCCGCCCTCGGCGCCGAGGACCGCGGTCTGCTGCGTCTGGGCGCCCGCTACACGCGCGGCAGCGTGCGCGTGGACGGCGGCTTCATGCTCGGCCTGAGCCCCCGCGATCCGGACTTCGGCTTCACGACCGGTTTCACCTGGGTGATTGACGCGTTCAGGGTGCCGTAGCGATCGCGTCGGGACGGGGCGAGCACGTCGGGAGGGGAATCACGCCGGGAGGGGAACCGCGTCGGGAGGGAACCGCGGCGGGACAGGCTGACGGCGTCGTGAGGCGAACGGCGTTGGGAGGGACTGGCGGCGTCGCTTGAGGACTTGCCGTCTCCCATCGGCGTCGGGATCCCGATAGAATCACTTCCCGACGTAGTTCACTCCCGACGCGATCCACTCCCGACGCGATCCATGCACATCGCCAAAGCCCACGCCTACGGTAACGACTTCCTCTTCGTCCCCTTCGACGAGGTCGATGGCCTCGCGCTCGACCGGCTCTCGCGGCGACTGTGCGATCGCTACACCGGCATCGGCGCTGACGGTGTCATCTATTACACGGCGCTCCCCGATGGTACGGCGCGCATGCGCCTGGTGAACGCGGACGGCAGCCCGTCGGAACTGTCGGGCAACGGCCTGCGGTGCCTGGCGGCGCTGGTCCTGCACCAGCGGGATCCCGGCGACCCGCCCATCACCACCCTGCGCGTCGACACCGACGCGGGCTGGAAGGCGCTGACGCTGGCCAGCCGCGCCGGCTCGAAGTACACCTTCCGCGCCGCGATGGGCGCGCCGGAGCACATCACGCAGGAGACGCTCGACGTGGCGGGCGAGCAGCTGCCCGTGGTCATCATGACGATGGCGAACCCGCAGTGCGTGGCACTGGTGAAGGAGCTGCCGGACCGCGCGCGGTTCGAGAAGCTCGGGCCCGCGCTCTCCACGCACCCGCGCTTCACGGCCGGCACGAACGTCGAGTTCGCCGTGGTCGACGCGCCCAACCGCGTCCGCATCCTCATCTGGGAGCGCGGCGTCGGGCCGACGCACGCCTCGGGCACCGGCGCCTGTGCCTCGGCCGTCGCCGCGGCGGTGGCCGGCGGCGCGGGCCGCGATATCGACGTCGAGGCGCCTGGCGGCACGCAGCGCGTCGAGTGGCGCGACGACGGCGTGTACCTCACGGGCTGGGCGGAGGTGCTCTTCGAAGGGGAGTGGCTCGCGCGCTGATGCAGACGTTCCACAGCGCCATCGAGGCCGCGGAGACCTACTCCCCGGCTGAGGAGCAGTTCAACCGGCGGCGCCGCAGCGCCGGCACGGTGCTGGCGCCGCTGGTGTTCTTCGGCCTCTGGCTCGCGCCGCTGGACGGGCTCGCCCCGCAGGCCCAGTCGATGGCGGCGGTCCTGGGGCTGGTCATCGTCCTGTGGCTGTCCGAAGCGATGCCGTTGGCCGTGACCGCCATGCTCGGTCCCACGCTGGCCATCGTGCTGGGCGTGGCGGCGGCGCGGCAGGCCCTCGCCCCCTTCGCGTATCCCATCATCTTCCTCTTCATCGGCAGCTTCATGCTGGCGCAGGCGATGTTCGTCCACGGCGTGGACCGTCGCATCGCCTACACGGCGCTGTCGATCCCGTCGGTCGCGGCGAGCCCGTCTCGCATGCTGCTCGTGTACGCGGGCACGTGCGCGCTGCTGTCGATGTGGATCAGCAACACGGCCACCACCGCGATGATGTTCCCGATCGGGCTGTCGATCGTCGCCCATCTGTCGCGTGGCGCACGGGACCGGCCGGACCAGGTGCGGCGGTTCGCGCTGGCCATGATGCTCGTCACGTCGTTCGCGGCGTCGGTGGGCGGGATGGGCACCCCCGTCGGCACGCCGCCGAACCTCATCGGCATCGGCATGCTGGAGCACATCGCCGGCACGGACGTCACGTTCTTCTCGTGGATGGCGCTGGGGTTGCCGATCGTCGCGGTGCTCTTCCTCGTCATGCTGGCGCTGCTCCACGTGTCAGCGGCTCGCAGTCTTCCCGCGGTCGAGTCGAGTACCGCGATGGTTCGGGACGAGCTGTCGAAGCTCGGGCGGGTGACCGTCGGGCAACGGAACGTGCTGCTGGCCTTCGGCGCGACCGTGATCCTCTGGGTGCTGCCCGGCCTGCTGGCCGTCGCGGGCCTGGGCGAGACGGCCTTCGCGCGGCGCTACGCGCAGGCGATGCCCGAAGGCATCGCGGCGATGGTCGGCGCCATTTTGCTGTTCTTCCTGCCGGTGGATTGGAGGGCGCGCCGGTTCACGATGACGTGGGATCAGGCGGTCCGGATCGACTGGGGCATCGTCCTGCTGTACGGCGGCGGGCTGGCGGTGGG
>CAZLBU010000263.1:0-3886 GCA_964557815.1 uncultured Bifidobacteriaceae bacterium
GCTGGACGTGCGTGTCTACAAGGTGCGGGATCCCTTCGCGTTCTTCGCCGGGCTGAGGGATCCCCACCAGTTCGGGACCGACGAGCCCTATGCCGTGCCGCAGGAGCGTTCGTGGATCGAGCGGCTGTCGGACTGGAAGCGACGCCAGCGCTCCGCGCTCCGCAACATCGCGCGCGCGCAACTGAGCCGGCGCTATCGCGTGGAGCGACGGGCGTCCGCCGACAAGACAGAGGCCGCCCAGCGCGTCCAGTTGAACGTGAACACCTTCGCGCAGGTGCCGCTCCTCAACCCGGACCAGCTGATCACGTCGTGGCGCGAGCTGCTGCCGAACAACCGGGACGCCGAGGTGCGACGCGTGCCGCTGGCCGTGTCCGAGCCCGGCGTCTACCTCGTCGAAGCCGTCCACGAGCTGCTCCGCGCCTACACCGTCGTGATGGTGTCGGACATCGGCGTGGTGACGAAGAGCTCGCCGGGCCAGGTGCTGATGTTCGCCGCCGACCGCTTCACCGGCGAGCCGGCTCCCGCCTGCGACGTCCGCGTGATGGCCGCGCAGAAGGCCGTGGCCGAGGGCACGACGTCGGCCGAGGGCGTGTTCCTCGCGGAGCTGCCGGAGGGCACCGAGCAGGTGGTGGGCGTGGCGCGCTGCGGTGACGAGGTCGCGGCCACGGATCCCGGCACGTGGACGCTGACGCCGCCGGCACGCGAGCTGGTGGGCTACATCTACACGGACAAGTCCATCTACCGGCCCGGGCAGACCATCCACACGAAGGCCATCCTCCGATGGCGCGAGCGCGACGCCCTCGTGCCCTTCGGCCGGCGCGAGGCGGAACTCGTGGCCGCGGACCCGAACGACAAGGTGGTGTTCCGCCGGACCATCAGGACCGACAGCTTCGGATCCATGGCCGCCACCTTCCCCCTGCCTGCGACGGCCGCGCTCGGCACCTACACGCTGCGTGTCCAGAGCGGCGACATGGTGGCCACCAGCGCGTTCGAGGTGCAGGAGTACCGGAAGCCGGAGTTCGAGGTCACGGTGACGCCCGCCTCGCGCTTCGTCCTGCAGGGCCGCGAGGCCCTCGTCGCTGTACAGGCCCGCTACTACTTCGGGCAGCCCGTGGCCGGTGGCCGGCTGCACTGGGTCGTCAACCAGCAGCCCTACTACTCGCCCCTTCGCTGGGACGACGGGCTGGAAGGGGGCGAGAGCAGCTACTGGTACGGCGACAACCAGACCGACCAGGGCGACGTGCGGCTCGACGCCGACGGCCGCGCGGAGCTCCGCATCCGGCTGCCCGAGAACGAGAACGCGCGCGACTACAGCGCGCGCATCGAGGCACAGGTCACCGACGCCAGCGATCGCCAGGTGTCGGGCAACACCGTCGTGCACGCCACGTGGGGCTCGTTCCTGCTGTCGGCGCGCCTGGAGAACTACCTCTTTCGCCCGGGCAGCCGCGCGGAGGTATCGGTGCGCGCGGTGGACTACCAGGGCGCCCCGAGGGCCGGGATCCCGCTGACCCTGGACCTGGACCGCCTGGAGTACCGCGAGGGCTACTACAGCGATCCCGTGGCCACGCGCGTCATGAGCACGACGGCGACGACTGATGCCGAGGGCCGCGCGACCGGTGCGGTGACGCTGCCCCCTGGCCAGTCCGGCAGCTTCCGCGTGACCATCACGGCCACCAGCGAAGGCCGCGCGGTGACCGAGCAGGTGTGGCTCTGGGTGCCGGGCCCGCAGGACACCGACATCACCGAGGCGGGCGATCGGTATCTGGAGCTGCTGGCCGATCGCCGGACCTACGCGCCCGGAGACGTCGCCCGGTTCGTCGTGCGTGGCGAGCCCATCTCGGGCCCGATGCTCGTGACCAAGGAGGGCCAGCACGTCTCGTGGCACCGGGTGCTGCGGCCCGCGGCCAGCGACGCCATCGAGGTCCCGGTGGAGCCGGGTGACGTGGGCGACGTGTACGTGAACGTCACCTTCATGCGCGAGGGGCGGCTCTATCGCGCCGAGCGGCGCATCGGCGTGCCCGCCACCGAGCGGACGCTGAACGTCACCATCACGCCGGACCAGGCGGTCTCCCGGCCGCAGGAGCCGGGGTCGTTCACGGTGCTGGTGACCGATCAGGCGGGCCAGCCGGTGCGTGCGCAGGTGAGCCTCGCCGTCATCGACGAGGCTGTGTTCGGCGTGCGTCCCGACGACACGCCCGACCCGACGCGGTTCTTCTACCGGCGCGAGTACTCGCGGGTCGGCACTTCCTTCTCTCGCGAGTACTACTTCACCGGGTTCTCCGGCCGCGAGCGCCTGCAGCTCACGGGCCGCCGGCGCCGGCCGTTCACGCTGGCGGACTTCAAGGGGGAGAAGTCGCCGCAGCCCGCCGTGCGCAAGGACTTCCCCGACGCCATCTACTGGATCCCGGATCTCGTGACCGATGTCGAGGGACGCGCCCGTGTCGCAGTCAAGTACCCCGATGCGCTCACGACATGGCGGCTCACCGCCCGCGCGATCACCGAGGACACGCGCGTGGGCGCCACCGTCGCCCGCACCACCACCACCAAGGACCTCATTGTCCGCATCGTCACGCCGCGCTTCCTCACGGAGGGCGACGAGGTGGTGATGCCGACCATCGTCCACAACTATCGAGGCCAGGCGCGCACCGCGTCCGTGGACGTGCGCGTGACCGGCCTCGACGTGGTGGGCGGCATGGCGACCACGGCCAGCGGCGTTGCTCTCGCCAGCGGCGCCGAGCACCGCAACGACTGGCGCTTCACGACCGGGGCGCCCGGCACGGCCACCATCACCGCCTCCGCCCGCACCGAGTCGGACACCGATGCCGTGGAGCTGCCGATTCCGGTGCTCCCGTATGGGCTGCGCCGCGAGTCCGGGACGAGCGGATCGATCGTGGGCGCTGGAGAAGGCACGGCCGAGGTCCTCGTGCCCGACACCGCCAACGCCGCAGGGCGCACCGTGCGTGTCACGCTCGCGCCGTCGCTGGCCGGGTCGCTGCTCGGCGCGCTCGACTTCCTCACGTCGTACCCGTACGGCTGCACCGAGCAGACGCTCTCGAGCTTCCTGCCCAACCTGCTGGTCACCCGCGCGCTCACCGATCTGAAGCTGGCGCCGACGGAGCGCCTGGGTGCACTGGATCGGCAGATCTCGTCGGGGCTGCGCCGCCTCGGCGACATGCAGCACGACGATGGCGGGTGGGGGTGGTGGAAATCGGACGGCAACCATCCGTTCATGACGGCGTATGCCGTCTGGGGCCTGGACGAGGCGCGGCGGGCCGGCGTGAGGGTCCAGGAGTATCGCGTCCAGAACGGCGCCCGCGCCCTCGCTCGGATGTACGCGACGTATCCGCGCGCGGAGCCCGACCTCAAGGTCTACATGGCGTACGTGCTTCGCCGCAGCATGTCGGACGAGGCCGAGATCGTGTCGTACGGAGAGGGGGGCCCGGTCACATACGCGCACGCGACCGCGCTCGAGGACGTGTGGAGCGCCCGCTCGAGGATGAGCCCGTACGGCCGCGCGCTGCTCCTGGCGCTGCTGGACGAGGTGAAGGACGCGCGCGGAAACGAGCTGGCAGCCGCCCTGCTCGGCGAGGCTCGGACCGAGGGCGATCTGTCCTGGTGGGCGGCCGACCGCGACGACTTCCTGTTCGACAGCACCGAGACGTCCGTGGAGGCCACGGCCTTCGCGGTGCAGGCGCTGGCGCGCCGCGACCCGCGGAACCCGCTCCTGGAGCGCGCGGTGCGGTGGCTGCTGCTCAACCGCACCGCCGGCTACTGGGGATCGACCAAGCAGACCGCGATGGCCATCTACGGCCTGCTCGGCTTCATGCAGGCTCGCGGCGAAACAGCGGAGCCGTTTGCCGCCGAAGTGTTCGTGAACGGCGCATCG
>CAZLBU010000264.1:0-3574 GCA_964557815.1 uncultured Bifidobacteriaceae bacterium
CAGCGCGGGTCGGCGAGGTGCGGCGTGAGGTCAGCGGGACGAATCAATGTCGTGTGCATGGCCCTACCTCAGCGCCGTCGCCAGCTGGTGCAGGAACAGCCCCACGTCGGTGACCACGCCCACCGTCTGCGTGGAGCCGCGGTCCGCGAGCTTGGTGACGACGGCGGGATTGATGTCCACGCAGACCACCATCACCCACGACGGCAGCATGTTCCCCACGCCGATGCTGTGGAGCATGGACGACAGCATCACCACCACCTCGACGCCGTCCAGCGCCTTGGCATAGGCGTCCTGAGCCGCCGCGAGGTCCATCATCGTCTCGGGCAGCGGCCCGTCGTCGCGGATGGAGCCGGCGAGGATGTACGGCACGCCCCGCGTGTGGCACGCGTGCATGATGCCGCGCGTGAGCACGCCGGTCTCCACCGCCTTCGCGATGCCGCCCGCGCGCCGGATGGCGTTGATGGCGCGCATGTGGTTGCGATGCCCGTGCTCCACGGGCGTCCCTGAGCTGAGGTCGATGCCGAGCGAGGTGCCCGAGAGGGCCACCTCGATGTCGTGGACGGCGAGCGCGTTGCCCGAGAGCAGCAGGTTCACGTACCCGAGCCGCACCAGCTCACAGAAGTACTCGCTGCCGCCGGTGTGCACCACGACGGGCCCGGCCACGAAGGCGATGCGGCCGCCGCGCGCCTTCACGCGCCGCATCGTGTCGGCCACGCGGCCCACGGCGGTCTCGACGCGCCGCTCGGACGACACCTCGTTGCTCATGAACCCGAACGTCGGCTTGTCGCGCGACTGCAGTTCCGGCTGGACGCGGACGCCCTGCAGGCCGCACACGACGAGGTCGCCCTTCCGGATGTCTCTCAGCTTCCGGCACGTGGCCGTCATGCCCTGGACGATGATGGCCGCGTCCATCCGCTGGTGATCGGCCACCACCCATCGGCCGTCGAGGTACACCGACGTCCGGTGGTTCGTCGTCGAGTAGAAGTCTTCCGGCGCCGCGCCATCCATGTCGGCCGCGCGCAGCACGGCGGGCGGCGTGCCCTTCACGTAGCAGCCGAACACCGACAGCTTCGACAGCAGGGCCTGGAGCGAGTCGTCTCTCTCGGCGATGAGCTTGATCGCCAGCTTCGACGGGGCCTCGTTGGTGCGGCCGACATCGAGACGCAGGATCTCGTACTCCGCACCGTGCTCGACGATGGTGGTGAGGATGGACTGCAGGTTGCCCGAGTCGATCAGGTGCCCTTCGGCTTCGACGGTTTCAGTGACCATCAGGGATCAGGGATCAGGGATCGGCCGGACTGGGACCAGGGCTCAAGACCCAAGTCCCAAGTCCCAAGCCCCTACGGCGCCCCCGCCATCGAAGTATAGCTGCCGTTCAGGATCTTCCAGGCGCCGCCATCCTTCACCAGCGTGAAGTAGTCCACGCCGTGGGAGCGGACCTTGCCTTCGACGACGACCGTGAAGTCGGCGCGCAGGAAGGCGAGGTAGCCACTCTCCACCTGCACCGTAACGTTGGTGAGCGGCTCGCGGAAGATGGTGCCCGGCGTCTGTGCCTTCAGGCCCGCCAGCCACTCGTCGAAGGTCTGGTGGGTGGTGGTCCATTGCCCGTCCCGCTGCCGTACCACGACCATCGTCGCTTTCGGCGCGAAAAGAGCGGGGAGCTTGTCGAGGCGCCGGTTGCCCAGGTCGTCCAGGAATTGCTCCACGGCGCGCCGCACGGCAGACGCGTCCGGATCAACCGGCTGCCTGGCCGATAGCTGAGCGCCCGTCGCTACCAGGACCGCTGCGACCACGACGAGGTGACCGAACCGTCGATTCATAGGGTGATCCACGCGGACCTCGATTGCCGAGGACTGGTTCCGACCGCCGACTCCCGACTCCCGACTCCCGATCGGATCCGATCTGCCTGATCCGATCTACCGCACGTTCTGCAGCGCCGCAATCCGCGCCTCGAGCGGCGGGTGCGTGGAGAACAGGGCCATCATCCCGCCCCGGCCCGAGATCTTCATCGTGGCCAGCGAAGGATGTTCCGTGTCGATCATCCGCGTGTTCTGCTGGAGGCGCTGCAGCGCCGCGATCATCTTGCCGCGCCCAGAGAGCGTGGCCGCGCCCGCATCGGCGCGGAACTCGCGGGCTCGGGAGAACCACGCGACGACCATCATGCCGAGGATGCCGAACGCGATGTCCAGCAGGATGGTGGTGAGCATGCCGACGAGGTGCGAGATCTTCTCGTCCACGGCGTTGCGCGCGATGTTGGCGATGACGCGCGCGAAGAACATCACGAACGCGTTCACCACGCCCTGGATGAGCGTCATCGTCACCATGTCGCCGTTCTGGATGTGCGACACCTCGTGGGCGAGGACGCCCTCCACCTCGTCCCGCGACATCCCCCGCAGCAGGCCCGAGGACACCGCCACGAGGCTTCGGCTCTTGCTCGGCCCGGTGGCGAACGCGTTCACCTCGGGCGACTCGTAGATGCCCACCTGCGGCATCGGCAGGCCGGCGCGGTCCGCGAGCTGCTTCACCGTTCCGTACAGCCAGTCGGCCTCGGCGTGCCCCGTCCGGCCATCCACCAGCTGCACGCCCATGGCCTGCTTGGCGATGATGCGCGACAGGGCCAGCGAGATGAACGCACCGCCCATGCCCCAGACGAGGCAGAACGCCATCAGGGCGCCGTAGTCCAGCCCACCGCCCGGCAGTCGATACCCACCAATCCCCAGGAGGCCGAGGATGATGGACAGGGTGACCATCACGGCCAGGTTGGTCAGCACGAAGAGGAGGATGCGCTTCATGACTTCAATATACCCCGGGTGCTCATTGACGATTGCCGATTGGCGATCGGGCGATTCATTGGGCGATTGCGCGATTGCGGCATTCCTGGAATGCCGCAATGGCGCATTGAACCAATGGCCCAATCCATTGCCGCAATGCCCCAATCACCCGATCGTCAATGAATCGTCAATCGCCAATCAGCAATCGCCAATGGGTACGTTACCGCACAGCAGTGTAGCCCTCGGCGAGCTTCTTCCGCGCCGCCTCCACGTCCCGGTGGAAGACGAACAGCGCGTCGGCGTTGGCCGCGTTCTTGTCGGTGAAGTTCCAGGTCTTTCCGCCCTTCTGCTTCACGCGGAGGTTCTTGTCCATGTAGTCCACGACGAACGTCTCGATCTGGGCGTAGGGCAGTTTGAAGGCGTCGTTCTTGTTCGTGGTCTCGTAGGCCAGCCCGTCGACGGTCGCCACGAGCGTGCCCTCGCACCCGCCTATGCCGTGCTTGTGGTTCACGGCCATGCGCTTGTTCAGCCGCACTTCACGGAATTTCATCGTGACGGGGTTCTCGCCCGGCGACAGGTCGACCGAGCGTTCGATCCCTTCATAGCCGTCGGCGGTGAGCTTCAGTTGTTTGCTCCCGGGCTCGAGCTTGTCGAGGCGAAGCGGCGTGGTGCCCACGTACTGCCGGTCCACGAACACCGACGCACCAGGCACGTCGCTCTCGAGTACCAGCGTGGCCATGGTCGGGGCAGCCGGTTCCACCGGGGCCGGGGCCGGCTCGGCTTTCCGGGGGGCCGCCTTGCGC
>CAZLBU010000264.1:3638-3885 GCA_964557815.1 uncultured Bifidobacteriaceae bacterium
GGCCGGGGCGGCGGGCTCGGGCGCAGGGGGCGGTGCTGACGGTTCCGGCTTCGCAGCCGGCGCTGTTGCCACCGGGGCAGGCGCTTCCTCGACGCGTGAGCGGCTGGTGACGAACAGAGCGATGCCCGCGATGAGCACGAGCGCAGCGATGAGGGCGACGATCAGCTTCACGCGGCAGATCGTAGCACCGGAACCGCAGAACCCCAGAACCCGAGAACCCGAGAACCGGATCGCACATAATCCCCCC
>CAZLBU010000265.1:0-3115 GCA_964557815.1 uncultured Bifidobacteriaceae bacterium
TAGGCTATTCCTGCACGCACAATCTCCACGACCAGTCGCTCGAACAGCGAACGACGCCGCTCGAGCGTGAGTTCCAGCAAGGTCTGGATTGCTGGCTGTTTGGATCCGCCAGGCCAGAATTCGCCTACGCCCACGCGTTCAGCCACAGTGGCGAACGTCACATGGCCCCGCCACGCCTTGTTGCCTGACCCGGGGAGAAGGTCATAGAAGGCCGCCGCAAGGGCACCCACGGCTTGCAAGTCCTTTAGTGGTAGAGGCATGGGTGGCTCGCGTCTCGGCGTCAGTCCTTCTCAAACCCTTGACCGCTGAACTTTAATGTCCGCCCATTCTCAGTCACCGTGCGTACAACCTGCTCTGACGCCCCGGCAGGCATCTGTGCCTCGACCTCCAGCGTCACCTTGACCTTCGCGCCGACCAAGCCCGAGAGGTGCGAGATCACCTCGTCGGCCACGCGGCTGGCGTCGCGACCGACGCGAGTCGTATCGAGGACGACCGTGCCGTAGTAGCGCTTGGGTCTGGCAGCGACGGCCGGACCTGGGGGCTCCGTGCCGCCCGGTCCTGGCGGCGTGACGGCCGTGCCCTCGCTGCCGGGCGAGATGCCGCCGTCGCGTCCAGGGACGGGTACGGCGTCCTCCTCGTGCTGCTTGACCGCACGATCCGGCCGGACCAGCAGGCCCGTCATGTTGTCTTTCGTGACGTTGACCAACTGGCCGCAGCGCAGGCCCCGATAGCGGCCCGCCGCTTCGTCGAAGCTGTCGGCGTAGGCGAACGAGTCCTTCGTCCACACGAGCAGGCCGAGGCCGTCGCGCACCGCGCCGAGGAGCACTTCCGAATCGCGCAGGCGCGGCAAGTAGAGGTAGCGAGCGAAGTCGTCAACGAGCTGTCGGACCTCGACGTGGTCGCCACGCCACAAGGGGATGCGGTCCAGTTCCATCCGGAGCCGCGAGGGTGCGAAGCCGGTGACCAGCAGTTCGTCGCCACGGAGCTTCTTGCTGGCGCGGGCGGCGAGAGCGTCCTGACCAGAGAGGCGCACGGCCTGCCATTCGACAGGCGCTTGCGGCGAGTTCTGGACGGGGACCAGGAGCCACTGATACGTCTCGGGAATGCGAGCCGTCACGGCACCATCCGCGGCGTCACGCTGGTTCTCCGCCTGCTTGACCTGCTGGAGCGTGAGGTTCAAGGTTTCGCGCTCGGCCAAGATCGATTCCCACGCGAGAAAGCGCCGAACCGCGTCGAGCAAGTCCTGAAGCCTCGACTTGTCCGCCCCGAGGAACGTCAGGGTATTCCGGTAAAGGCGGGGCGCCGTCCCCCTGTTCTCGAAAATGGCTTTGGCCGCCACTTCCGCCGGAGTGCCAGGCTCCTTCGCGTACGGGTGGTCGATCCCGAGCACGACAAGCCGGGAGTCCGTATCGTCTGGGATGTCCTGGCCAGACTGTGGCAGCGGATGAACGCGGCTGAAGTCGCCGACCTTCCGCAAGTCGAGGCGCAGCCGCTTGTCGATCTCCTGAACCACCGAGTCGGGAATCGGGTCGCGCTTCAGCTGTTCGGCGCGATCGTCCGCCATCTTTGTTACGGTCGGTTGCGTCGAGTACCAGTAGCGCGCCGAGTCCTGATACAGGTACGTCGCCGCCGCACTCAGGCGCCTGAGCGCATCGCCGAAGATGCTGGGCGACTCGCCCGGCATCACGCACCCGAGCTTGATCTGGCGATCCTCGAGTCCGCGGTTGGCGGCCGTGGCCGTTGGCGCGGACCCCAGGTAGATCGTGCGAGCAACGCGCCGACACGCTGCGAACTTGCCGAGGTTCGGTACCTCGCCGTCAAGCCGCAGCGGAAGGGCGGCGGGGCCGTCCACGTCCTTCTCGATCACGGGCACCCAGTTGTCCGACAGGTAGCGCGTCAGCTCGAACTGGACCCTGGGATCATCAATCGGGATGTTCGCCGGCAGGATCAGCGGGTTGCGGTCGCCCTTCTCCCACAGGCTGTGAATTACCGCTGCCATCAGACGCAGCACGCCGCGGGTGCGCTGGAACTTCACCAGCGTCGACCAGTCGGTGTAGAGCCGGTCGAAGACCTCCGGATGAATCGGATACGCAGCTTTGATGCGCGTCTCGTACTCCGGATCGCGTGCCTCTGGCGGGAACTCCTGATGCTGCGTTCGGTACAGGTCGTAGAACGCTCGGGCCACAGTGTCTCGCGCGACAAACTGTGCCTTCTCGACGATGGGCTCGAACAGGCGCCGACGGACGATCTCGAAGCCTTCCTCGGCGCTCGCCGGACGCCACGACGCCTCGACGCGGCCGACGGCGTTTCGCAGGCGGTCAAGCGCGGCACGGCCTCGCTCGCCGCCGACCTCGACGTCGTTCGCCTGCGCGTGTGGCGACCCGCTTGTATCGGACGCCGGCAGGCTGATCACCAGGAGGCAGCGGTCAGCGAGCTTCGCCGACTCCGTCAGAGCCTGTGCGAACGTGAAGTGAGTCTCGAAGCTGCCAGCCGGCAGGTCGCTGGAGTCGTGGAGCTGGCGCGCGTACGCAACCCACTCGTCAATCAGAACCAGACACGGCCCATACTCGTTGAACAGCTCCCGCAGCTTGTCGCCGGGGCTCGTCGCGCGCTCGTCATCGGCCTGGATCGTCGCGAACGCCTTCTTACCGCCAAGCTGCCATGCCAGTTCGCCCCAGAGCGTTCTAACCATGGTGCCGTCCGGCTTCGTGACGGGATTGCCTGGCGAAATCTTGTTGCCGACGAGGACGACCCTCTTAGCCGTCGGCAGCTTGTCGACGCCCGCACTCGCGAGCAGGGCATCGACTCCGAGCAGATCGCCTGGAGCGACGCCGGAGAAGAGATGGTAGAGCGCCAGCATCGAGTGCGTCTTGCCACCACCGAAGTTTGTCTGGAGCTGCACGACCGGATCGCCCTGCTGGCCGGCCAACCGCTGGACAGCGCCAACGAGAAGCTGCTGAAGACTCTGCGTGAGGAACGTCCGGCGGAAGAACTCGGCCGGCTTCTTGTACTCGTCCGAACCTTCGCCGATGTGGACCTGCCAGAGGTCGGCCGCGAACTCCGCCTGCTGGTAGCGACCGGTCGCGACGTCCTTGTGGGGCGTTGCGACTTCGCG
>CAZLBU010000265.1:3125-3885 GCA_964557815.1 uncultured Bifidobacteriaceae bacterium
GCCACGGCTTGAGACCGGCGGCGCCTTGGCTCTCGATGGCCGTGCCCGCGCTCTTCCTCTTCTCGGAGCGCATCTGCTCGTCGAACCGGACGCGCAACAATTCCATCTTCATCTTCTCGAGCTCGTCAGCCTGTGGCGCGGCGGATACGGCAGCCAGCAACCGGCCGGCCGAGTCAAGCGCACGGTAGGCATCGTCACTCGAAAATGGGTTCTGGTGCGCCCACCGGTTCCGCACGTCGCGCAGCTCGCTCACGAGGGTGCGTTCTGCCTGACCAAGCGTCTTCTTGAATATGGCGTTCCACTGGTTCCAGAGAACAGCGAGCAGCGACGCAGCGTCCCACTGCGGCGTAGAGCCGTCCTTGAAGAGTCGCTCCTGGGTCTCGCTCACCGACTGGCGCGCGATGTCGAGCCAGCGTTGAGAATCCTGAGCCTTGAGCTCTCGCTCGACGAATGGAATGAGGCCGTCCTTGACGAGATCGAGTGCTTTCCCGACGCGCTCGTGGTTGCTGATGGCCATGCTACTCCTGGTCGAAAAGTCCCGTGCCTTGCCGCGGTGCTGCTGGCGCCGGCCCTTCCTTCGCCAGACGCGCAATCTCCGGCCAGCTCTGGACAAGCGCGTTGTACGAACCAGCCTCCTTCGCGCGCTTCTTGCGCTCGCAGGCCGTGTAGAGTCGGTACGCGAGTTCCCTCACGACATCGGCCTTTGAGCCGTATTTCGCCAGTAGCTGCGCTACAGCCGCCTCGCCCGCGTGCTCGAAGA
>CAZLBU010000266.1:0-3793 GCA_964557815.1 uncultured Bifidobacteriaceae bacterium
TGGCGGCGGCGGCCGGCCTGGCGCTCGGCGGCGGCGTGGAGATCATCCTGCACGCGGATCGCGTGCAGGCGGCCGCCGAGACCTACATGGGGCTGGTGGAGGTGGGCGTTGGCCTCATCCCCGCCGGCGGCGGCACCAAGGAAATGCTGGTTCGCGCCATGGCCGGGCTGCCCACGCCGCAGAGCGACCCGCTGCCCTACGTGCAGAAGGCGTTCGAGACGATTGCACTCGCGAAGGTGTCGGCCAGCGGGCCGGATGGCGTGCGGCTCGGGTACCTCGCGCCCACGGACACGTTCACGATGAACCGCGAGCGGCTGATGTCCGACGCCAAGGCAAAGGCGCTGGAGCGCGTGCGCGAGGGCTATCACAAGCCCGCGCCGCGGACGGCCATCCGCCTGGGCGGCGAATCGGTGTCGGCGGCGCTGAAGCTGGGCGTGCACCTGGCCTGGCGCGCCGGCCGCGCGAGCGACCACGACGCGCTGATAGGGCGCAAGCTCGCGCACATCTTTGGCGGAGGGAACCTGCCCCACGCGACGACGGTGAGCGAGCAGTACCTGCTGGACCTGGAGCGCGAAGCGTTCCTGAGCCTGCTGGGCGAGCGGAAGACGCTGGAGCGGATCCAGCACACGCTGAAGACAGGGAAGGCGCTCAGGAACTAGGGTTCTGGGGTTCTGGGGTTCTGGGGTTCTGGGGTTCGGAGGTTCTGGGGTTCTGAGGTTCTGGAGGTTCGGAGGTTCAGAGGTTCCTGGGGTTCGCTTCCGGAGCTCGGGACCGCAGCACCCGAACCACCGAACTCCAGAACCGCAGAACCGCAGAACCGCAGAACCGAGGGGTTGCATGATCGACATCGGGCACGGTGAACCCGTCGTCCTCATCCCCGGCCTGCAGGGCCGGTGGGAGTGGATGCAGCCGGCCGTCGAGGGGCTGGCGCGGCGGCACCGCGTGATCGCGTACTCGCTCTGTGACGAGCGAACGAGCCCGTTCGACTGCGATCCGGCGCTCGGCTTCGAGAACTACATCCGCCAGGTCGGGGAGGCCATGGACCGGGCGGGACTGCGGGAGGCCACGCTCATCGGAGTGTCGTACGGCGGTCTGATCGCCACCGAGTTCGCGGCCCGGTTCTCCGGGCGTGTGACACGGTTGGTGCTCGCCTCGGCGCTGCCCACCGACTGGACGCCGGACCGCCGGGCCCGGTTCTACCTGCGGGCGCCCCGGCTGCTGAGCCCGGTCTTCGTGATCACGGCGCCGATGCGGCTCCAGCCCGAAGTGCGGGCGGCGTTCCCCGCCATCGGTGACCGGCTGCGCTTCATGGTGCGGCACGGCTGGCGCGTGACGACGGCCCCGATGTCACCGACGAAGATGGCCCGGCGCCTGGAGTGGGCCGAGCGCCATCGGTTCGCGGACGCCACGCATGTGCAGACGCCCACGCTCGTCGTCACCGGCGAGCCGGGGCTCGACCGGGTGGTGCCTGTCGAGGTGAGCCGTCGCAGCGTCGCGCGCCTCGCGCACGCGCGGCACGTCGTGCTGCCTCGCACGGGCCACCTCGGCATCGTCACGAAGCCCGAGGGCTTCCAGGCACTCGTCGGTGAGTTCCTGTCGCAGGGCGCGGGACTGGAGCGAGGCGACGCCGGGGCTGAAGTCCCGGCGCTCCACCAGACCGCGGAGCATTACGGAGCGCCGGGACTTCAGTCCCGGCGTCGGTGAGACGAGCAGCGAGGGTCGCATGGTGAACGAAGTGCTGCGGGCGATACAGGGCGCTGTCGGTCCGCTCGAGGCTCGGCTGGACCTCCCGAGCGGAGCGCCGCGGGCGGTGGCCGTCATCGGCCACCCGCACCCGCTCCTCGGGGGAACCATGCACACCAAGGCGGTGTATCGGGCGGCGAAGGCGCTGGCGGCCATCGACGTAGCCGCGCTCCGGTTCAACTTCCGCGGCGTCGGGCTCAGTGCCGGCACCTTCGACGAAGGCGCCGGCGAGAAGGACGACTTCCGCGCGGCCATTGACTTCGCCGCCGAACGGTTTCCTGGCCTCCCCATTTGGGCAGCCGGCATGTCGTTCGGCTCGTGGATCGCGCTCACGGTGGGCGTGGAGGATCCGCGCGTCACGCTGCTGCTCGCGATCGCACCGCCGGTGGACCGCTACGCCTACGACGCGCTGAAGACGTGCACCAAGCCGAAGTTCATCATCCACGGCGAGGAAGACGAGGTGGTCTCGGCGCGCGAGGTGCGGAAGCTGTACGGCGACATCCCCGAGCCCCGGGAACTGGTCGTCATCGAAGGCGCGGATCACGTGTTCGACGGCAAGACCTCGCTCGTGGGCGAGGCGATCGAGGACCTGCTCGGGGATTTTGAACGGGACGTAACCGGGAACACGAAGGACTCGAAGGGCGCGAAGGATAGTTGAGGACATCATGCAGGATGCAGTCATCGTTTCAGCCGTGCGCACCGCCGTCGGGAAGGCGCCACGCGGCACGCTCAGCACGGTGCGGCCCGACGAGATGGGCGCCACGGTCATCGCCGAGGCGCTGAAGCGGGCCGGCGGGCTCGACCCGTCACTCATCGACGATGTGATCATGGGCTGCGCGATGCCGGAGGGCGAGCAGGGGCTCAACGTGGCGCGCATCGCCAGCCTCCGCGCGGGGGTACCGGTCGAGGTGTCGGCCGTCACCGTCAACCGATTCTGCGCGTCCGGGCTCCAGGCCATCGCGTACGGCGCCGAGCGCATCATGCTCGGCCACGCGCAGGCCGTGGTCGCTGGCGGCACCGAATCGATGAGCATGGTGCCGATGGGCGGCAACAAGGTCTCGCCCAACCCGGCGCTGGTGGAGAGCTACCCCGACGTGTACCTGAGCACCGGCCTCGTCGCCGAGAACCACGCCCGGCAATCGGGAATCCCGCGCGAGGCGCAGGACGAGTTCTCGGCCAGGAGCCACGCGCGCGCGGCGGCAGCCATCGACGCGGGCCGCTTCAAGGACGAGATCGTGCCGCTCACCGTGCGCGTGGCGGATCCGAACGGCGGAGCGCCGGCGCGAGGCGGCCGCTCCGACACCGGGACGGAGCGCCGGGGTTTCAGTACGGAGCGCCGGGGCTTCAGCCCCGGCGTCCCCATCCGCGAGGTCGTGTTCGACACGGATGAAGGCCCCCGGCGCGATACGTCGTTCGAGGCGCTCTCGAAGCTGAAGCCCGCCTTCCACGTCGCCGGCACCGTCACGGCTGGCAACTCGTCGCAGATGAGCGACGGCGCCGCAGCGGTCGTGGTCACCTCGGCAGAGATGGCGAAGACGCACGGCCTGACGCCCCTGGCGCGCTTCATTGCCTATGCCACGGCGGGCGTGCCGCCGGAGCTCTTCGGCATCGGGCCCGTGCCGGCCATCCGGAAGGTGCTGAAGCTCGCGGGACTGACGCTGGACCAGATCGATCTGGTGGAGCTGAACGAGGCCTTCGCCGCGCAGGTGCTGGCGTGCCTGAAGGAGCTGCCGATCGATCCGGAGAAGCTGAACGTGAACGGCGGCGCCATCGCGCTGGGCCATCCGCTCGGCTGCACGGGCGCGAAGCTCACGGCCACGCTCATCCACGAGATGCACCGCCGCGGCTCGCGCTACGGCATGGTGACCATGTGCGTCGGCGGCGGGATGGGGGCTGCCGGAATCATTGAGCGACTGTAGATTGGCGATTGGCGATTCATTGGTGATTGGGTGATTGGTGATTGGGCATTGGATTGGTGATTGCGTGATTGGCGATTGGTGATTGCGTGATTGCGTGATTGCGTGATTGCGTGATTGCGTGATTGAGGAAT
>CAZLBU010000267.1:0-3466 GCA_964557815.1 uncultured Bifidobacteriaceae bacterium
CACGCGCCAGGCGCTCGAGGACTTCGCGATGACCGCCGCGCAGCCCAATTTCACGGTCCTGTACCCGTCGGACGCGGTGAGCACCGAGAAGCTCGTCGGCGAGATGGCCGCGCATCACGGCCCGGCGTACATGCGCACCACGCGCCCGAAGACGCCCGTCATCTACGACAACAACGAGTCGTTCCCCATCGGCGGCCTCAAGGTGCTGCGCAGCACCGCCGCCGACTCGGCCACCGTGATCGGGGCGGGCATCACGCTCTTCGAGGCGCTCAAGGCCCACGACGCGCTGAAGGCCGAGGGGATTAGGATCCGCGTCATCGACCTCTACTCCATCCAGCCCATCGACGCCGAGACGCTCATCACCGCGGGCCGGGAGACCGGACGGCTCATCACCGTCGAGGATCACTACATTGCCGGCGGCATCGGCGACGCCGTAGCGCGCGCCGTGGCGGCGGCCGGCCTCACGGTCACGCGCCTCGCCGTCACCGAGATCCCGCGCAGCGGCAAGCCCGACGAGCTGATCGAGAAGTACGGCATCTCGGCGAAGGCGATCATCGAGGCGGTCCGCTAGGCCGCAGGAGCCCATCCCCCATGCGTGTCGCTCGAATCACGACCGGTGTCGTTGCCGTCCTGCTGACGACGCAGGTGGGCGGGGCCGCACGGCAAGCGACGCCTGGCGTGCAGGACGCCGCATGGTCGCCGGACGGCCGCCGCATCGCGGTGTCGTACCTGGATCGCATCTGGACGATGAACCCCGACGGGCGGCAGGCCCGCGCGCTGGTCCCGGCCGACTCGGGCGCGGTGGAGCGCGAGCCCGCGTGGTCGCCCGACGGCACGCGCCTCGCCCACGCCGCCAATCGGGGCGGCGGCTTCGACATCGTCGTCACCGTGGTGAAGACGGGTGCCTCGACCGTGGTCGCGGCCATGCCAGGTGACGAACGGTGGCCGTCGTGGACGCCGGACGGCCGGCTCGTGTTCGCGCACCGTGGGGCGCCGCCTGCCGGCCGCGGCGCGGACGCCTCGCGCCAGTGGGACCTCTACCTGGCCATCCCGGTCGCCGGTTCCGATGCGTGGCAGGTCCCGGTGCCGCTCACCGACACCGTCGACAGCGAGACCTTCCCGCGCGTGTCGCCCGACGGCCGGAAGGTCGCGTTCGTCTCGGAGCGCGACACTGAGGACGACGTGGACCTGTGGTGGATGCCGCTCGTGTCCTCCGGCGTGACCCGGCCCGTCCCACTCGGTACGCGCGTGACGTCGCCGGCGGCCCGCTCGGGCGCGTCGATTCCGTCCGTGGAGACGAAGGCGCCGCGTGCCACGCTCATCGCGCGCGCGAGAGGCAGCGAAGGGCCGCTGTCGTGGGCCCCCGACAGCCAGCGTGTTGCGTACTACGCCGTTCGCGAGGGCATCGGGTCGGTCTGGGTGGCCAGCGTCGAGCCCGCTCGCCCCGACGCGGACGAAGCTCCCGAGCCGCGCGCGAAGCCATCCGCGCCGCCGCATCTGGTGTCGCGGCGGGGCGGGGCGCCGGCCTGGTCACCGGATGGCCGGACGATTCTCGTGACGGGTCTGCCAGACCCGCAGCCCGTCTACAACGGCAACCCGCTCCGCAGCGCGGCCGAGCCGCCGCCGCTGTTCGCGCTGAACGCCGCGTTCCAGCTGTGGCGCGTGCCCGCGCCGCTGCCCGTGCACGAGTCGGGCGGCGACGTGAGCGCGAGCCTGCCGCTGTCGCCGGCGCTGCTGGCCTCGGCGTTCGATCGGGTGTGGGAGACGCTGCGCGGCCTGTACTACTCGACGGGACCGTCGGCCGAGGCCTGGACGAAGGCGCGCGAGGGTTATCGACCACGCGCGGTTGCGGCGAAGACCGACGCCGCGTTCGAAGCCATCGTGGACGAGATGGTGGCCGAGCAGCCGCTCATCAAGCCCGTCGTCACCTCGAACGGCGGCATGGTGGTGTCGGGGCACCCGCTGGCCTCCGAGGCCGGCCGCCTGGCGTTCGAGAAGGGCGGCAATGTCGTGGACGCGATGATCGCCGTCTCGTTCGCGCTTGGCGTCGTCGAGCCCGAGGCCTCGGGCATCGGCGGCGATGGCTCGGCCGTGCTCTACCTCAAGGGCATGAAGCGCCCGACCGTGGTCGAGTACAAGGACATGACGCCCATGCGCGCGACGCCGGACAACCCGGCCATCGTGCAGAACGGGCGGCTCGTCGCCGACGGCCCGGCCGCCGCGAACATCCCGGGCGTCGTGGCCGGTCTCGATCACCTGTACCGGAACTACGGCAGCGGCAAGGTGAAGTGGGAAGAGCTGATCGAGCCTGCGATCAAGCTGGCCGACGAGGGCTTCATCCTGGACGAGGCGCTGCCGACGACCATCGCGGAGGGGCGACGCTTCCTGGAGAAGTGGCCCGAGGCGGCGAAGATCTACCTGCCGGGCGGACAGGTGCCGCGGCCCGGCGACCGGTTCTTCAACAAGGACTACGCCTCCACGCTGCGCGCCATCCAGAAGGGCGGCGCCGAGGCGTTCTACCGCGGCGAGATCGCGCGGAAGATCGCGGAGGACATGGAGGCGAACGGCGGCATCCTGACCTACGCCGATCTCGCGCAGTATCGCGCCATCGAGCGCGAGCCCGTGGTGGGGCAGTACCGGGGGCACGCGCTCTACGCGGGCGGCCCGCCCGTCGCCACCGGCATCCAGCTGTTCGAGTCGCTGCACGTCCTGGAGCAATATCAGCCGAAGCCCGGCGCGCGCCTGGTGACCGACGCGGACTACTTCCACTACCTCATCGAGGCGTGGAAGGTGCGCGATCCGCTGCGGCGCGTCGCGGATCCGGAGCGCTGGCCCGTGGACTTCGCCGAGCACCTGACGATGGAGCACGCGCGGAAGCTGTTCCAGAAGATCGACCCGATGAAGGCCTCGCGTTACGAACGGCCGCCCGACGAGGGCCAGGGGACCCAGGGGCCGCCGACGGTGGCGCCGCGCATCTCCACCGGCACGACGTCGTTCGCCGTGGCCGACGCGGAAGGCAACATGATTGCCGTCACCCAGACGTTGAGCACCTGGGGCGGGACGTTCTACGTGTCGAAGGGACTGGGCTTCCTCTACAACAACCACCTGCGGTCGAACCGCCTGGCGTCGGGCGCGTACGGGAGCCTGGTGCCCCTGGCGCGATCGAGCACGGCGAGCGTGCCGACGCTGGTGTTCGAGAAAAAGGCCTCCGGGGAGGAGGTGCCGAAGCTGGCGGTGGGCTGCGCGGGCAACGCCTGGATCCCGGTGTCGGTCTATAACATCATCACGGGCGTCATCGACGGCGGGCTCGGGGCGCAGCGCGCCATCGAGGCCGCACGCTTCCTGCCAGGGCGGGACGCTGCGGACCCGACCGGCGACGGCGAGCGGGTGGAGATCGAGGATCGCTTTCCGCGAAGCCTCATCGACACGCTGCGCGCGCGCGGGCATCTATTCCAGAAGATAGGCC
>CAZLBU010000267.1:3476-3772 GCA_964557815.1 uncultured Bifidobacteriaceae bacterium
CGCCGCGGCGATCACCGTGGACGTGCCGAACGGCCGCGTCGAGGGAGGTGCGGAGCCGAGACGCTCCCATGCGGCGGTGGCGTCGGTCAGGCGATAGCGGGGGACCAAGGCGGTGAGGTCGCACTGTGCACCCTTGCACCCCTGCACCCCTTGCACCCTTTGCACCCCTGCACCCTTGCACCCGTGACCATGACCCCCGGAGGGCTCCTCCATGTCTCTGATCGATCCCGGTAAGAAGGCGCCCGCGTTCTCGCTGAAGGACCAGGCGGGCAAGACCCACACGCTGGCCGACTACG
>CAZLBU010000268.1:0-3738 GCA_964557815.1 uncultured Bifidobacteriaceae bacterium
CGCGTCTATCGGCCCCAACGCCAGGCCCATCTCCGACAGCAGCCGCCCCTCGAAGGGAATCCCGAGGCGCTTGCAGACTCCGGCGAGACAGCGCACGTTCAGGCGGAGCAGCGATGTCTCGTGCGGACGCAGGCACTCGTGCACGAGCGACAGGACATCGTCGAAGTAGGGAGCGCGACGGCGATAGTGCTGGAGTTGTCCCTCGATGCGCGTGGCCCAAGCCGAGCCCCGGGCGATCTCGATGTCGCGAATGGGCGTGTCGAGCGCGTGCCGGGCCACGGGCACCGTGATGTACTGCCACCCCTGCGCGGGATGCAGAATGCGATTGCGATTCACCCACCCGCGCGAAATGTACTGCGCGGTGTCGAAGACGACCCACACATCGGAGCGATGCACGAGGTCGAAGTAGCCCAGGTACGGGAAGAAATAGGGCTGCATCAGGCCGAGCACCATGGCCTCAGCCCCGGTAGCTCATCATCGCCATGAAGCCGTTGTCCATGTGGAACTGCTGGTGGCAGTGGAAGAGCGCCAGCCCCGGCTGGTCGGCCACGACGTCGATCTCCGCCTGCTTCCAGGGCGGCACGACGACGACGTCCTTCCAGACGCCGGACGTGGGCCGGCCTGCGACGCTCACCAGCTCGAAGGTGTGCCGGTGCAGGTGCACCGGGTGCGGGTCCGCGCTCTGATTGTCCAGCACCCAGCGATACCGGCTGCCGCGCTCGACGACGATCGGGTCGGTGTCAGGCCACGACTTCCCGTTGATCATCCAGTGGTGCCCATCGTCCTTCGCCCGGAAGGCCATGGTGAGCCGGCCGTCCGGCTCCGGGCGGGTCGCCGCGGCCGGTCCAAACACCGTGTAGTCCCACGTGAATGGCGCGGGGGGCGCCCAGCGCGGAGCCCCGGAGGCACCGGCATACTCGACGACGATGCCCAGGCCCGCGTCGCGCTGCGGGGCCTTCAGCCCGCCCATCAACCAGACACCGGGGTTGTCCATCTCCACGATGGCGTCCACGCGCTCGCCGGGCGCGACGTCCACGACGGGCACCGCGATCGGAGTCGGCACCGGGTTTCCGTCGAGCGCGATCACGCGGAACCGGTGACCGGGCAGGGCGAGCTGGTGCTCCAGCGTGGCGCTCGCGTTGACGATGCGGAAGAGCACGCGCTGGCCCTGCCGCACGCGGATGGGCTCGGCCGCTCCGAGCATCTTTCCGTTGATCGAGAAGTACTTGAACTCCACGTCGAGCGGTCCGTTGCGGCGAAGGTACGGGTCCCACTCGTGCAGCAGGACGGGGACGTCCTGATCGTAGGCGCCGGGGTCGGTGCCATCCTCGACGACCATCATGCCGAACTGCCCCGAATACGTGCTCTTCTTCAGGTCGCGCCCGGCAGGATTGTGGCTGTGATACCAGCGCGTGCCGGCCGGCTCCGGCGTGAAGACGTAGCGCCGGCGCCCGCCCAGGGGAGGCACCCCCGGCGTGCCCTCCTCGTACACGCCGTCCACCTCCGGCGGGATGTGGAGGCCGTGCCAGTGGACGATGTCTTCTTCACGGGTGTCGTTCCAGACATCCACAGTCAGGGGACGGCCTCGGCGGGCTCGCACCAGGGGTCCGGGCACCTGCCCGTTGTAGGCGAGGGTGCGGACGGTGCGCCGCGGCGCCAGCTCGAGGTCCATCTCGCCGATGCGCAGCGTGACGTCGGCGGGGCCGGCGAGCTCCTCGGGCGTCTGGGGTGGGTGATGGGGACGCACGCCGCCGTGCTGACCGCGAAGGAGCACGACCGACGATGTCCAGGCCGCGGTGGCAGCCAGCAGATCGCGGCGCGTCATGCACCCGACCGTAGCATGGGCGCGCGAGGCAATCAAACGTCGACACCCCGCGCGCGGCATGACGGCGGCGCTACGGCTTCTGAATCGACTTCAGGTAGTCGGCCAGGGCCTGGATGCGGATCTGCGCCGTGTCCCGGTTGAGGCTCCGGAACAGATCGCCCCACATCGGCATGTCGCGCGAGCCGTGGGCTGCCACCTCGTCCAGCCCTTCGATGTAGCGCTTCACCTTGACCTCGGGGAACTGGCCGCCGTTGCGCGCGCTGATGCGGGTCAGGTCCGCTGGTGCCTTCGTCAGGGCCGACGCGGCCGGGCCGTCACCGACGCCAGTGCCGCCGTGGCAGACCGCGCAGTAGTTGAAGAACATGCCCTGCGCATCCGAAGCGGGCGTCGGCTTGATGGGCGCCTTCTCCACCTTCGGCTGCGCCACGGCCAGTCCCGCCGAGAATGCCAGGGCCACGAGCGCGACGAAAACGTGTCGGATCATCTGAAGCCCTCCTCTTCCGTGACGCCGAGTCTTGCACCGCTGCCGGGAACGGGTTATGACCGGTATCATACCCGCCGAAATCCCGCAGGCGCGCGCGTATGATGGCGCGATGCGCACCACCCTGCCGTTCATCCGGCACCTCTCCACCCTTGCCCTGATCCTCGGCCTCCCGCTCACCCTGGCTCCGGGTGGCCTCGAGGCCCAGGCTCCGGCTTCGGTCGCGGGCATCCCGCGGGACTTCTGGATCTACGCCTGGCGGGCCCCGAAGATCGACGGGGCCGAGGCCCGGCTGAAAGCCATGGCGGACGCCGGCTTCACGGTCGTGGACGCCGCGCCCGGCGAGCTCGACGTGGTCGGTCGCCACGGCCTCAAGGCGATGGTCAGGACCACCGATCCGGCCGACGCCGCCCGCCTTTCGGCCAACGCCACCGTCTGGGGCTATCACCTCGGCGACGAGCCCTTTCCCGAAGCCGTGTTCCGGGGCATCGGGCAGCGGTTCCGGGCCTTCGAGCAGGCCGCGCCCCGGCAGGTCCCCTTCGTCAACATGCTCTCGACGACGGGCGAGTTCCTGCGTGCCTACATGGCCGACGCGCGCCCGCCGCTCCTGAGCTTCGACTATTACCAGTGGTGGTGGGGCAGCGATCGCTACTTCGAGAAGCTCGAGCAGTTCCGTGAAGCCGCGGTGCGCGCGGGCGTCCCGCTGGCGGCGTGCTTCGAGGTGTCGGCCAACCCGGGCATCGAGTGGGGGGACCAGGCGCGGCTCCCCGACAACGACCGCCGCCTGCGGCACAGCATCTACACGTCGCTGGCCTACGGCGTGACGGGTGTGGAGTGGTTCCACGCCGACATGGTGTTCTCTCCCGGCGGGGGGGCGCTCACGCCCGCGGGCCGGGACGTGGCGGCCATCAACAGGGAGATCCGGCCGCTGGGCGAGGCCCTGGCCGACCTCTCGTCCATCGACGTCTTCCACACGGCGCCGCTTCCCGCCGGCACGCGGAGCTTTCCGAAGGAGCACTGGGTGCAGGTGATCGGCGAAGACGGCCGGGCAGGCGCGGTGCTGGGGATGTTCCGCGACGGCCAGGGACGCGACTACGCGATGGTGGTCAACCGCGACTACCGCGACGCGCAGACGGTGGTTGTGAAGCTGCAGTCGAAGTGGTTGGGGATCGCGCCGTGGTACACGCCCAAGCAATACAAGTACGCGGTGGATCGGCTGGACCGCTCGACAGGCCAATGGACGACGGTGGCCAGTTCCTCGTCGGTGGGGTTCTCGTACGTGTTGCCCCCGGCCGAAGGCGAGCTCTTCCGGATCACGACCACGGTGACGCAGGACGGCAAGGCCGAAGGCTGGCCGGTGCCGCCCAGGCCGTGAACGAAACCACGACAGGATCCGAGCCCCCGCGAGCCCGAGAACCCGCGAACCTCAGAA
>CAZLBU010000269.1:0-243 GCA_964557815.1 uncultured Bifidobacteriaceae bacterium
CAATCGCCAATCACCCAATGAATCGCTCAATCATCAATCAGCAATCATCAATGGACACCCCGGCCCACCTTCTCAGAACCCGAGCGACATGCCGACCTCCACGCGGCGCGCGGGGCCGGCGGAGGTCGCCTGGCCGAAGAAGGGCGACAGGACGTTCCCAACGAAGGTGTTGTAGTTCACGTTGTTGAACAGGTTGGAAATCTGGGCGTAGAAGTCCAGCCGGTAGCGGGAGTTGGTCGCCTC
>CAZLBU010000269.1:294-3709 GCA_964557815.1 uncultured Bifidobacteriaceae bacterium
GCCCTGGCCGCCGCCCGAGGAGCCGCCGAAGCCGATGGCCTTGCTCAGCCGCAGGCTGGCATTCACCATCCCCGCGCCTCGCTCACTGTTACGCTCGACGCCGGCGGGCCGGTCGTTGAACACGGTGTCGCCGTTCTCATCGCGCCCGGTGGTGACGGTGTAGGGCGCGGCCGAGGACACCTGCATGTTGAAGCCCGCGCGAATACCCCTCCAGATGGGCGCGTTGACCATCACGAACAGCCGGTGGCGGATATCCTGCGCGGACGGCCCCCAGTCCACGTCGGGGTTCGTGCTGTCGGAGGGCAGGCTGGTCGCCGAGTCCGCGAAGTTGCGCGAGCTCTGGAGCTGGTACATCACGTTGCTGAAGAGGCGCAGCCGCTCGTGGCGCGCGTTGATCCCGACGGTCAGCCGATCGCTCGCGCGCCGGCCCGTTGACTGTATCTCTGAGATGTTGCCTGCGGCCGGGTCCGGCCGCACGCCGTCGATGGGCGCGTTCACGTTCACCGAACGCAGCGTGTTCGACCCGCGTGTCCACATGTAGTCGGTCCGCACACTCGCCCACGGCGTCAGCGTCCGCTCCATGCCGATGGACGCCTGCTGGATGATGGGCTGAGCGAGCGACGAGGACCGGATGATGCTGGAGGGCAGCACGGTGCCGCCGCCCGCATCCGCCGGGAAGCCGGGGTCCTGCACCACGATGTCCAGCTGGTGCCGGCCGTCGACGCGGATGGTCTGTTCGTAGAGGTTCGAGTCGTACCAGTCGTAGAAGATCCCGTACCCACCCCGGATCGTCGTCCGGCGGTTGGCGGTCCAGGTGAAGGCCGCGCGAGGGGCCACGTTGAAGGCGTCGTTCACCTGCGTCTGGATTTCCTGGCGCACGCCAAGGCTCACCGCGAGGTTGCGCCCGATGCGGAAGTCGTCCTGCAGGAACCAGCCGGCCTTTACCTGCGAGTACTCCACCAGCGGATCGCCCACGCGCAGCGTGTAGGTGGCGGGCAGGCCCGCGTTGTACGCCTCCAGGCTGGTGAAGACATACGTGCCGTTGGTGTTCTGCTGCTGGTCGCTGCTCCACCATCCGGCCTCGAACAGCACGCCGGCGCGCATCGAGTGCTTGCGGCCGATGGTGAAGTCGAAGTTCTGGGCGATCTCCAGCTCACGGCTCGAGCGCGTGCCCATCTGCCCGGCGCCGCCGGACGTGAAGGCGTCGTTCACGCGGATGGTTGGGGCGAAGGACTGCGGCGTGGTGGTGGACTCGCTGCTCGTGAGCTCGAACTTCAGCTCGCTGAACACCTTCTTGCCCAGCACGCGGGTGTTGCGGACACGGAAGGTGTCGTTCACGGTGGAGGTGTCGTAGCTGCGGTCGGACAGGTCGAAATCGCCGACGCCGAGGTTGCCGCGGTCGGTGCCGCGACGCTGGTACTCGGCTCGGATCTGGCCGCCCTGCCCGATAGCGTGATCCAGGCGGACGTTCGCGTTCAGCCCGTCGGTGGTGTTCTTCGCCAGCCCGGTCACGGTGCCGACGCCGGGCGACTGCGCGCGAATGGTGCGCGAGTCGAAGGCGTGATTCCCGTCCACCGACAGCGAGATGCCGGTCTTCCCCTTCGCAATCGGCCCCTGGAAGCTGACGTTGAACCGCTGCTGCTGGGTGGGCTCCTTGGTGCTGGAGAACGCGTTGCGCGAGTTCAGCGACTCGTCGCGGAAGCCGAAGTTCGCCCGGCCGCGCCAGCCGCCGGCGCCAGGGCGCGTGATCACCTCCACGCGCACCATGCCCGCCTCGTGATACTCGGCCGAGAACGAGTTGCTGTTGAAGCGGATCTGCTGGATCTGGTCCTTGGGCGGCAGGCGGCCGCCGCTGAAGCCGTCCACGAAGATCTGGGCGCCGGGCCCGGCCATCTGCGCCAGCTGCTCGGCCATCTCGTCGGGATCGTCCGAGAGCGCGTCGATCTCGTCGGCGGTGAGGGTCTGCGTGAAGCCGTTGTCACGCCGGCTGTCGGCGCCCTGCTCGGATACCGTCAGTTCCTCGGAGATGGCGACGGCGAGCGTGACAGACACGGCGTTGTTGCCGCGCCGCACCTCCACCTGCAGCAGCACCTCGCGGAAGCCCTCGGCGCTGGCCTTCACCTGGTAAGCGGCCGGTTGCAAGCTCGTGAAGGTGGCGACGCCCTGAGGGTCCACCGCCGCCTGGTGCTCCACGCCCTGCGCGTCGGTGAGGACCACCGTCGCGTGGGGCAAGCCGAGGTCGGTGGCGTCCTTCACCGTCACGCGCAGCGTGGACGGCCCGGCCGGCGCCGTCTGCGCCCACGCCGGCGACACCAGCGCGCCGAGGACCACCATCAGTGCAAACACTGCTCTCGTCATTGTCGAAGCCGCCACAACGAAACCACGAAGACTCCCGACTCCCGGTTCCCGACTCCCGGCTCCCGCCGTGATCTACCCCTTCGGCTTCTCGAACTCCGAGTCCTTCACGGAGGGGTTCACTCTGAACTTCTCGATCGTCCACTCCTCGTTGGGCTGGCCTTCGATGGAGATGTCGATTTTGTGGGGCAGCATGACGCCGTCCACCTTCTTGTAGTCGCCCAGGTGCATGGCGAACTGCGAGGGCTGCGGCGGGCCCTGCTTGCGCATCTCTTCCATGCGCTGCCTCATCTCCTCTTCGGACGGACGCTGGCCGCCGCCGGGACCGGCACCAGGGCCACGACGCGCGCCGGGCCCACCCGGACCGCCCATCATCATCACGCGCGGGCGGATCTCCATGTACTGAACCATCAGCGGCAGGTGCGTGGACTGATCCACGAACAGCCGCACGGCGCGCCCCGCTTCATCCTTCGTCTCGAGGATGTGAGCCTTGCCCTCGGGCGATTCGGCGACGCCGGCGTAGGTGAACGGCTGCGCGCTCTCGGCGAAGAGCGCCACGGTCCAGCGCTGCAGTTCCGTCTTCATCCGACGCACGCGCTGCTGCTCGATCTGCTCGGGGGTGAGGGGGCCACCGCCGGGGCCGCCGGGACCACCGGGACCGCCGGGCCCTCGGATCTCCATGCGCATCCCGCCGCCCATGCCGCCGCGGTTCTGGATGTCGTCCCATGCCACGGTGCCATCGAAGGCCGAAATCCGCTCCACGGTGGGACCGCCCACCATGCCGCCCATGCCCATCTCTTCACTGCGCTTGAACTTGTCGGGCCTGACCAGCGTGAGGATCAGCAGGCCCTCCATGTCCCGCTGCCCCATCGTCCGGCGGAACGGCCCCTCGACGCTGAGCGCCTTGACGGAGGCCAGCTTGTCGCCGCCGAGCGCCTTCTTCACCTCGGCCACCACCTGCGCCACCTGGTCCTGCGCCGCGAGCGGAAGCACGACGCCCTGCTTGATGTCCACCACGTTGGCCAGCACCACCGCGGCCGCAACTACTGCGAGTCTCTTC
>CAZLBU010000270.1:0-3695 GCA_964557815.1 uncultured Bifidobacteriaceae bacterium
CCGGTCAGGACATACCCCGTCGGCGCAGGGCCCGCGAGCGGTGCGCTCCACGTGAAGGTCACCACGTTGCCGGCGATCGACGAGACCTCGAGCCCGGTAGGTGGCTGCGATGCGGTCACCCCATCGTCGTTGACGATCGTGCCCATGCCCTGGCCGTCGGCGAGGGCGCCGTTGAACGCTCCGAGCAGGTTCACGGCGAACGCCTCGTCGGGCTCCACGGTCGAGTCGCCCTTGACCGGCACCCGCAGCGTCCGTGCAGGGATGCCGGGAGGGAACGTGAGCAGTCCCGCGGCAGGCACGTAGTCGCCGCCATTGGCGGTCGTGGTGATGACGACCGAGAAGCCCCCGAGAGACCCACCGTCCGGGTTCTGATCGTCGTTGACGAACAACTGCCACGTGCCGTTCGGGTTGGTACCGTTGAACACCGACAGCGCGGAGCCATTGGGGCCGGGCGGCGCGGGAGCCGGCATGGACTCGGCCGGGGCGTTGTCCGTCGGGGCGAAGGTGCCCGTCGCAAGCTGCGCGGGAGGCGTGGGCGCGCCGTCCTGGAACGTCAGGGTGATGCCGCTCACGTCGTTGCTGACGCCAATGTCCGACATCACCATCGCCCGCTGCCCTCCCGGGCCGACCAGCAGCGCGTCGATGTCGGCGGGGAACGTGTGGGTCAGCTGGTTGAGGCGGACGGCCACGTGCTGCACCGTGCCCGACAGGCCGGACACGTTGAGGGTCGCTGGATACGGCGACGCCTGGCCGACGGCCGGAATCGTCAGCGGCCCCGACGAGAACGTCGCCGCGGCCGCCGTGGCCGACGCGTCGGCCGTGGCGTAATGGACGCGCGACTCGACGAGGTTCGGGTGCCGCAACACCACCCTGAGCGTGGCTACCGAGGTGCCCCCATCGCCCTCGGCGATGGTGACGTCTTCGATCGAGAACGTGGGAGTGGCCTGACGGGCGGCGCCCGGTGACGACAGGCATATCAGCGCCACGATCCCGAGGCCGAGTCGTTGAAGCAGACCGCGTCGCATGCACCCTCCGGGTGCGGAGCCGGGTCGTGTGGCCCCGCACACCTACACATACGGGAAACAGCCTCCCAATCCGACACCCGAGCGATTGCCGGGACGCCGGAGGATCTCCACCATGCGGGCGCGCGAACTCGTGCTGGGCGGCGCAAGAAAAGAGAAAGCCGGGCCCGCGCCACGCGCGGAACCCGGCTCCATCCCAGTCAACCAGGAAACCCGGGAACCCGAGAACCCGAGAACCCGAGAACCTCAGAACCTCAGAACCTCAGAACCTCCTATGCCCCCGGCTTCTTCATCATCTGCTGCTGGCGCTCGGTGGACGGCGGCACGAGGCCCTTGGCACGCATGTAGGCGGCGCCGGTGCCGTACATCTCGTTGTTGTGCGAGGTGATGCCGGCGACGATGGAGCCGCGGGCCACCTCGTTCTGGCCCTGCTTCACCATCTCCGCGACGTTCGCGTCGGTCAGGCCCTTCACCGCGTCGTCGCAGAACGCGTACGCGTCGGCGAGCGCCTTCACGAACTCGGCCTTCGTCTTGAGCAGCTGCTCCAGGTTCTTGCCCTGGTTGGGGTTTGCCACGCCCTTGAGTGCCGCGCAGGAGCCATACATGCTGTTGGCCGCGTGCGCGAACAGCTGGCCGAACGTCCGCGAGTCCTGGTGCGGCTTGTAGCCGTAGTCGGCCTCCGGCATCTTCTCGGACATCTCGGTGATGTTGCGCTTCACACCGTCGTAGGCGCGGGTGATGCCCTGCGCGAGGGTGATCTTCTGGGGCGGTCCGCCCATCTGGGCTAAGGCGGGGGTCGCCGCCAGCAGGGCGACCGAGGCAAAGGCGATCAAACGTGTCATGGGTGTGTCGGCTCCTTGAACCGTGGGCTGTCCCGATTCGGCGGGACAGCCTATGGACTGTAGCCGACCCTTCGAGGGTTTTTCAAGGCGGCCGCCCGGCGACGGCCGTCAACACCTTGAGCGTCGCCCATCAACCCGGTATCCTCGCAGGACCTATGCGTCGTGACTATCACCGCTGGCACTCCTCGCGCGTCGGCCGCGAAATGGGCATCGTCTCGTACGGGCACTTCGGGATGCCCCTCCTCGCCTTCCCCACCAGCGGCGGCGACGAGAGGGAGCAGGAGGGCCAGGGCATGATTCGGACGCTCGCGCCCTACGTGGAGGCGGGCCGCATCCGGATCTTCTGCGTCAACAGCGTGACGGGCGAATCCTTCTACAACAAGGCCGCGCACCCCTTCCACCGGAGCTGGATGCAGGCGCAGTACGACGCCTACATCACCCAGGAGGTCTTCCCGTTCATCGACAGCCAGTGCCGGACACCAGGCATCGCCGTGGCCACCTTCGGCGCATCGCTGGGCGCGTACCACGCGGCCAACACGCTCTTCAAGCACCCGGACCGCGTGAAGCGCTGCTACGCGCTCTCGGGCGTGTACGACATGCGGAACTTCATGGACGGGATGTACGACGACAACTTCTACTTCAACAACCCCGTGGACTACATGGCGAACCAGCACGACCCGTGGTTCCTGGAGCAGTACCGAAGCTGCGACATCCACCTCGCCACGGGCTCCGGGCCGTGGGAGAACAGCGGGCCCACGTACCGGATGTCCGCCGTGCTCGCCAGCCGCGGCATTGCGCATCACCTGGACGACTGGGGACCGCAGGGCGGGCACGATTGGCCGTACTGGCACCACCAGATGTGGGAGTACGTCGGCGCGCACTTCTGAACGACGTCGGCGCGGGCCGGCGCGAGCGTGCCATCGGCCGTGCTATAAGTGGGGATTCGATGCCCACTCGACGCCGCTCCGCTTCCCCGTCTCGCACCGTTCGCGTCGGCCTCAGCCAGATGGCCTGCGGCCCCGACCCCGCCGCAAACCTCGAACGACAGCTCGCGCTGGCCGAGCGCGCCATGAAGGGCGGCGCCCGCATCTTCTGCACGCAGGAGCTGTTCCGCTCCCAGTACTTCTGCCAGGTGGAGGACCACCGGTTCTTCGCGCTCGCGGAGTCCATCCCGGGCCCTTCCACCGATGCCTTCGCGAAGCTCGCCCGGAAGCACAACGCCGTGGTCGTGGCCTCCCTGTTCGAGAAGCGCGCGGCCGGCCTCTACCACAACACCGCGGTGGTCATCGAGGCGGACGGCGGCATCATGGGCATCTACCGCAAGATGCACATCCCGGACGACCCGCTCTTCTACGAGAAGTTCTACTTCACGCCTGGCGATACCGGATTCCGGGCCTGGAAGACGTCCCAGGGGACCATCGGCGTGCTCGTCTGCTGGGACCAGTGGTTCCCGGAGGGCGCCCGCCTCACCGCACTCCAGGGCGCGGAGATTCTCTTCTATCCCACTGCCATCGGCTGGCATCCGAAGGAGCGCAAGCAGTACGGCAAGGCGCAGCACGACTCCTGGGAGCTCATCCAGCGGAGCCACGCCGTCGCGAATGGCTGCTACGTCTGCGTGGCCAACCGCACCGGGCACGAGCGCATCCTGGACGGGAAGGGGAAGCCCGTGAACAAGGACGGGCTGCAGTTCTGGGGCCAGTCGTTCGTCGCCTCGCCGGACGGCCAGGTCGTGAAGCGCGCGCCGGTCGACCGCGACCAGATGGTAGTGGTCGACTGCGACCTCGACCAGGTGGAGTTCAGCCGCACGCACTGGCCGTTCCTGCGCGACCGC
>CAZLBU010000271.1:0-3688 GCA_964557815.1 uncultured Bifidobacteriaceae bacterium
ACCCCCGGCGACAGCACGTTGATGCCGGACGGCCCGAGCAGCACGCCGATAGCGATGAAGACGAGCGATGGCGCCAGCGTGTCACCCACGCCGAGCGCGAGCCGGCGGCGCGGCAGCCAGCGACGGCGCACCGGCGCGGCCGGCGTGTCCAGCGCGTCGCGGCCGACCTCGGGCCAGTGACGCTCAGGGGACATCAGGAGGGGCCGATGGGTAGACGACGACGACGAACTGCTGGCCTTCCCGGCGCACGGTGAAGACCACGCCCGCGTCAGGGGTTGCCGCCTCCAGCAGCCGGCGAATCTGGACGGGCGTCGGGTCGGGCTCGTCACCGGCGGCCACCACGAGATCGCCGGGGCGCAGCGTGCTGGCGGCCAGGCCGCGATCCGTCGTGTCCTCGACGACACGAGTGCCCGTCCCGGGTGCCCGCTCGAAGCGCACGGCGCTCGGGGGCGACTCGGCGAGCGGAGTACGCGCGGCAGGGGTCAACTCCAGCGACTGGGGCGTGCCCGCCCGGACGATTCGGACCGTCACCGCTTGCCTCGGCAGGGATGCCACCGCGAGCAGGAACCGATCCGGATCGTCCACCGGGCGCTCGGCGAGGTCCGTGATCACATCACCGGGCCGCAGCGCGTCGGCGGCGGGGCCGTCGGCCTCGACCTCCGCCACGACGACACCGCGTGGCGCGCGCGTGGCCTGCATGAGCTCCGGGGTGAGTGGCTGCACGGCGATGCCGAGAGTCGAGGGAGCCGGGAAACCGCCGGAGCCGATTCGCGCCGCGAGGTCGACAACGTCGCGCGCATCCGCGATGGCGAGGGCGCCCGTGTCAGCGACGACAACCCCGAGGAAGTCGCCCGTCACCGAGAAGATCAGTGCACCCGGCGCAACGGTCGTGGCCCCGAGTGGCAGCAGCGGGTTGGACCAGCGGGCGCTGGTGAAGCGCTCGCCCCTGCCAAGCTGGATGGGACGGAGCGTGAAGCCGGCCTGTGTGCCCTCGATGGCCACGACCCAGAGCGGCCGTCGCAGCGCCGAGAGCGGGAGCGGTGTCACCTGTCGCGCGGGCCCTTCGGGCACGCGCACGAGGCTCACGGGCCTGATCGGGTCCGTTCCGATCAATGTGGCGGGGCCCCCGCGCCCGGGGGCACCGGCGACGGCCAGCCGTCGCGCTCCTGCAGGCACGACAGCGACCGCCGTGCTGGCGTCGAGGCGCAGCGCCACGACATGGCGAGCCTGGCTCCACTCGGGCGACTCGCCGATCACGTCGGCCAGCCGTCGCGGCATGGGTGTTGGGGGCGCCTGGGTCGTCAGCACGACGATGCTCGGGCCGACGAGGGCCTCGAGCCGTTCGACGTCCGCGGTGAGCGCGTCGGACGAGGCGCGCGATGCCAGCCTCTCGAGCGGCGGCACCGACGCGTCCACGACGGGCGGAGTCTCGGGAAATCGCAGGCGCGACAACAGCAGCAGCACCACCACGCAGATGGCAATGGTGATGAGCAGCAGACGCGACTCGTGGGAGCTGCGCGAGGGGCGCTCGCCTGACTCGGCCATGCCCCGATGGTAGCTCAGGGTCCGGCGTTCACTGCGGCCGCGGGCGGCCCGGGATCACGATCGGCGTGGCCTTCTGCACCTCCGCCCACACGCGCTTCCCCACCTTGTCGGCCTCGGCGATGATGGCCGCTTCGTCCACGGTGAGGATCTTGTGGCCACGCATCACGAACCGGCCGTCGATCATGACCGACTCGATGTCGCCCGGCTGCCCGTTGTGAATCCACGCGGAGAGGATGCGCACCGCGGGGACGAGATGGATCCGCTGCGTGTCCAGCACGAGGATGTCCGCCTTCTTCCCAACCTCCAGCGTGCCCAGGGTCTTCACCTGGCGCACGGCCCTGGCGCTCCCGACCGTCGCGTCCTCGAACACGTCTTCCGGCTGCGGCCGCAGTCCCGGAAAGTCATCGTCGCGCCGCGCGCGCTCGGTGACCAGCGCGACGCGCAGCACCGTGAAGAGATCCGTGGTGTTGTTGTCGGTGCCCATCGCGATGGGCACGCCGGCCGCGCGCATGGCCGGGATGGGCGGGATCACGCCGCGATTGCCTGCCATCTGCGCCTGGTGCGTCACGATGGTACCCGACTTCGCGAGGAGCGCGATGTCGGCGTCGTCCACGTAGCGGCAGTGCGCGGCGAAGAGGCGCGGGCCGAGGAAGCCGTGCTTCGCGAGGAAAGCGACCGGGCTCATCCCGTGATGGCGCTGCATGTAGGCCACCTCGGCGCGGCTCTGCGAGAGGTGGATGGTGTAGCCGAGGTCGTGCTTCTCGGCGAATTCGTGCACCGCACGGAGCAGCTCCGGCGATGAGTTCTCGGCGAGGCCCGCCGCGGGGAACACGGTGATGCGCCCCTGTTCCTTGCCGTGCCACGAGGTGTAGAGGTCGTTGATCCGCTTCAGGCCGTCCTCGCGCATCTTCTGCGAGAACTGCGGCGGCTCGCCCTTCGCGAGGATCTCGGGAGACATCGGCGACCCGCCCACGCGGTCCGTCGCGGATTCCGCGAACACCCAGCGCAGGCCGGTCCGCGCCAGCTCGGTGGCGGTGTTGGCGGTCCCCGCCACGTTCTCGACGACGGTGGTGCTGCCGGTGCGGATGGCTTCGATCGCGCCAACGACGGCCATGAGCGTGGCTTCCTCACGCGAGACGAGGCTGTTGGGGGAGACGGCAAGGCGATAGCTGTTGGGGAACCCGAAGTCCTCGTTGAAGCCGCGCGCGAGCGTGGCCGCGAGATGCGCGTGGCAGTTGATGAGGCCCGGGAAGAGAGCCTTGCCGCGCCCGTCGTAGACCTCGGCCTGTGGATAGGCCTTCAACACCTGCTCGGTCGGCCCGATGGCCGCGATCGTGTCGCCCTGGACGGCCAGGGCAGCGTCGTGCCGGACGAGATCGGCGGTGGAGTAGACCGTGGTGTTGGCAAAGACCACGGCGCGCCCCGCGGCCGGCTGCGCCCGGCTGCCCCGCGGGTCGAGCAGGAGGGCCGCGGCGCCCACGCCCGCGCCGGCGAGCCACTCGCGACGGGAGAGCGCCGTGGAGGCGGATGAGGACGGTGAAGATGAAGGCGAGGGATCCGGGGTCGGGGCTGGCATGGCGCAAGGTAGCGCCACCTGTGCCGGCCGTCAAGGAATCGCGCGGACGGTCCGGTCCCGACCGCGGAATGCCGTTTGCAGAAGGTCAATGGTGAATGCCGGCGACCTGAACGATCGGAGGTCGTTATGTCACCCTTCGTGCGGCTGGCAGGGTTCGCCCTGTCAGGCTGCCTCGTGCTCGGGGCCCTGTCGGCGAGCACCGTCGCTGCCGCTGATGAGCCCGGTTCCGGAAACCCGGCGGTCGAGGTCCAGAAACCCGGCGGACGTCCGGGGCCTCATCCCAGAGCCCGTCCACCTGAGCCACCTCATCCCGTCCACCCGCCACCGACACGGATTGTCCGCGGGCGGGTCTGCGGGAGTTGCCGGTTCCGCCGGTTCGGCTGGCGGGGCGGCCTCGGGCTCGACGGTCGGCTCGGGCGTGGTCTCGGCAGGCGGCGCCTCGGCTGCGGGCGATTCGACCGCCTGAGTTGGCAGAGCCGCAGCGGGAGCGGACGTTTCGGCCGGTCGCTGGGCGACGGACGAATCCGTCGGTTGCGAACAGCCCAGCGACGTTACGGCCACGGCGAT
>CAZLBU010000272.1:0-3675 GCA_964557815.1 uncultured Bifidobacteriaceae bacterium
CACGCCGCCGCCTTCCGCGAGGCAGAACTCGGCGTTGATGGCGTCGAGGTGGTTGTCGATCATGAACTGCGCGCCGACCTCCGGCGCGCCCTCTTCGCCGGATTCCGCCAGGAAGATCACGTCGCGGTCGAGCGGAGTGTCGTTGCGCTTCAGCGTCAGGACGAGCATCAGGCCGGCGACGAGGTTGTCCTTGTCGTCCACCGCGCCTCGGCCGTAGACGTAGCCGCCCTCACGGTGCGCCGAGAAGGGCGGGAAGGTCCATTTCTTCGGGTCCACCGTGACCACGTCGGTGTGGCCCATCACCAGCAGCGGCCGCTTCTTTCCGTTGCCCCGGATGCGGGCCACGAGGTTCGGGCGCTGCGGATCCTTGGCGAATACCTGCACCGGGATGCCCTCCTTCTCGAGCACCTGCTTCAGGTACTCGACGGCGCGGATCTCGTTTCCGGGCGGGCTGCTCGTGTCGAGCCTGAGCAGCGCCTGGAAATGCTGCAGGGTCTCGGCTTCGAAGGCGGCGCCCGAAGGAACCTGGGCCCGGGGCGAGGCGATGGTGAGGACAAGGGCCACCGCGGCTACCAGCAATGACGTGTGCATGCGGAGAAGGTACCACGGGCGGGCGCGAACGGGTGCTCAGTCGAAGGGAAGGCGGCCTTCCGGCTCGCTGGCGGCGGCCGGGGATTCGGGCGTCTCGGACAGGTTGTGCACGCTCACGCCCAGCAGACGGACCGGGCGGCGACCGGCCTCGGTCCGGTCGATCAGGGCGAGCGCGCGCGTGGCGATCTCGTCGGCGTCGCGCGTGGCGAGGCGGAGGCTGTGGCTGCGGGTCACGGTGGTGAAGTCGCTGTACCGCACTTTCAGGACGACCGTGCGGGCATAGAGCTGCCGGCGCTGCAGCCACGCCGCCGCGTCGCGGGCCATCTCGTCTACCTCGCGGCGGACGTCGGACATGGACGTCAGGTCGTGCGCGTACGTGCACTCTGATCCGGACGATTTCGAAGGGCGATTGGGCTCCACGGGCCGCTCGTCCCGTCCGTGGGCCAAGTCGATGAGCCAGTCGGCCAGGCTCCCGACCACGGCCCGGAGGTCGTCGGGCGGCCTGGCGCGGACATCGGCCAGGGTCCCGAGGCCGTGAGCGCGCAGCCGCGCGGCCGTCTTCGGGCCCACGCCCCAGAGAGCATCAACCGGCAGGTCGCGGATGAAGGCCTCGATGCGCTCGGGGGCGATGACGGTGAGGCCGTCGGGCTTCTTCCACCCGGACGCGATCTTCGCGAGGAACTTGTTGGGCGCCACGCCGGCCGAGGCCGTCAGGCCGGTGGCTGCCTTGATCTCGGCCTTGATCCGCCGGGCCACTTTCACCGCCAGGGGCTCGCCCCACGCGTTGGTGGTGACGTCCAGGTACGCTTCGTCCAGCGAGAGCGGCTCGACGAGCGGCGTCACGGATCGGAAGATCTCGAACACCTGCTGCGACACCGCCCGGTACTTCTGGAAGTCCGGCCGGACAATGATGAGGCCGGGGCAGAGCCGAACGGCCCTCGACATCGGGATGGCCGATCGAACGTTGTATCGGCGGGCCTCGTAGCTGGCGGCCGCCACGACACCGCGCCCGGCAGGATCGCCGCCCACCGCGACGGGGCGCCCGCGCAGCGCCGGGTTGTCGCGCTGCTCGACCGACGCGTAGAAGGCGTCCATGTCCACGTGCAGGATCTTGCGCATCAGCCGGTGCTGCCGAAGCCTCCGCGCGTGGGCGTGCTCATCTCCGCGACCTCTTCCCACCGGACCGCGGGCGCCGGCAGCACGATGCCCTGGGCGATGCGGTCGCCCTTCTTCACCACGACCGGCTGGTCGGTGATGTTGAGCACCTGCACCTTGATCTCGTCGTCGGGGCCACAGTAGTCCGCATCCACTACCCCGACGCCGTTGGCTACCATCAGGCCGCGCTTGAGAGGCGTGCTGCTGCGCGCGAATATCCCCAGAAAGTAGCCGTTCGGCACGGCGATCACGAGTCCCGTCCCGACGAGCCGAATGCCGCGCGCGGGGATCTCGACGTCGGCGGCGGCTGCGAGGTCGAACCCCGCAGCGCCACCGGTGGCGGGCGCGGGCAGGCCAATCGACGGGTCCAGGCGTTTTATGCGGAGGAGCATGGGAAGATAGTACACAGTGCGGGGTGCAGGGGTGCACGGTGCAGGGGTGCACGGGTGCACGGGTGCACCGGTAGAGAGCTGCACAGTGGCGTCGCGGCGGCTGGAATCGAGGGAGCGGAGATGCGAATGCGGAGAGTGATCGTTCTGACTGCCCTGGCGGCGGCGGTGGCGAGCGCGTCGGCGGCGGTGTGGGCGCAAGGCGTGGCACCGGCGCAGCCGCCGACTCCGCGGGCGCCGGCGGTCGCGGCGGAGCTCGCCCTGGATCGACCGCTGCCGGTGGACGCGGCCGTGCGTACGGGCCAGCTCACCAACGGCCTGAAGTATTTCATCCGCCAGAACGGCCGGCCGGCGGAGCGGGTGTCGCTGCGGCTCGCGGTGAACGCCGGGTCGCTGCAGGAGGAGCCCGATCAGCGCGGGCTCGCGCACTTCCTCGAACACATGGCGTTCAACGGCACGCGCAATTTCAAGCCCGGCGAGCTCGTGACGTTCCTCGAGTCCATCGGCGCGCGCTTCGGCCCGCACGTGAACGCGTCCACGAGCTTCGACGAGACCATCTACATGCTCGACGTGCCGACCGACCGCGAGGGGTACGTGGACAAGGGACTGCTGGCGCTCCATGACTTCGCCTCCGGCATGCTGCTGCTCCCCGAGGAGGTGGAGAAGGAACGGGGCGTGGTCCTGGAGGAATGGCGCGGTCGTCTCGGCGCCAGCTCGAGGCTGATGGACAAGCAGCTGCCCGTGCTGCTGCAGGGGTCCCGGTACGCCGAGCGGCTGCCAATCGGCACGCCCGAGGTCATCAACGGCGCGCCACGCGAGCGGCTTGCCGCGTACTACGAGAGGTGGTACCGGCCGGACCAGATGGCCGTCATCGTCGTTGGCGACATCGATCCCGCGGCCGCCGAGAAGATGGTGCGGGCTCGCTTCGACGACATCCCGCCGCGGACGACACCGGCACAGGCGGTGGACCGCCAGGTTCCCCCGCATGCCGAGACGCTATACAGCGTGGCCACGGACCCGGAGGCACAGGGCTGGACCGTCACCCTCAGCTTCAAGAGGGAAGCAGAGGAGCAGCGGACGGTCGGCGACTACCGCGCATCGCTCGTCCGCCAGCTGATCGGCGAGATGATCAACCCGCGCCTGCGCGAGATCGCCCGTCGGCCGGATGCGCCGTTCCTCGGCGCGGAGGCGGGGATCGATACGTTCGGACGGACGCTGCAGATCTTCGAGATCGGCGCCGCCGTACCGGAGAGCGGCCTGGCCGCCGGCCTCGAGGCCGTGTTGCTCGAGGCCCGTCGCGTCCGGGAGTTCGGCTTCAGCGAGGCGGAGCTGGAGAGGGCCCGGCGCGCGCTGCTGGCCTTCTACGAGCGCGCCTACAACGAGCAGGCGACGACCGAGAGCCCGCGCTATGCCGGGGAGTACGTCCGACACTTCCTCGAGGCCGAGGCCATCCCGGGCATCGAGTTCGAGTACCGCATCGCGTCCACCTACCTGCCGACCGTGTCCGTCGAGGAGGCGTCGCGGGTGGCCCGCGGGCTGG
>CAZLBU010000273.1:0-3596 GCA_964557815.1 uncultured Bifidobacteriaceae bacterium
CGCTGACCATCGAGGGCGCCCAGCACCCCGATGGCCGTCAGGTGCTCGGCATCGGAGATGTCGCGGTGGTGAGGGCTGGCACGGGCGCCGGCATCAAGGTGGGCGACCGGTTCATGGCCCGCCGCCTGCTCCGGCCGCACGAGACCCTCCACTTCAGGCGCGGTCCCTACGACGCCATCCGCACCGAGTACGACTCGGTGCACACGGCCGGCGTGCTCACGGTGTTCGCCGTGGACGAGAGCTTTGCCCTCGCGCGGATCGAGAGCGCGTGCGACTCGGTGCTGGTGGGCGATTACCTCGAGCCGGCGGCGCTGCCGGCGCTGCCGGCGCCGGCCCTGGCCGGCGGCAAGCCGGACTTCGACGATCGCGCGCTCGTGCTGTTCGGCGTCGACCAGCGCAAGTCGTTCGGTGACGGCGACATCCTGACCATCAATCGGGGATCCAGCCAGGGCGTCACTGCCGGGGCGCGCTTCGCCATCTATCGCGATCCAGCGCAGGGCCTGCGCCTGCCGCTGGTGGCGGTCGCAGACGCGGTGGTGGTCGAGGTGACCGAGTCGATCTCGAAGGCCGTGGTCGTTCGCGTGGTCGACGGCGTGCGTTCCGGTGACGTGGCCGTCCCCATCGTTGCCGGGCCGGCGCAGCCCTGAGCCTGCTTCAGCGCGCCACTTTGCGTCCGTGCTGCGCGGCGTACTCGGTGCGCCGCGCAGCGCGCGCGTCCGCGATGTCGGTGACCTTCGCGGGCCGCGAGAGCGCATGGTGGAAGCGTCGATAGTAGTCCACGGCCGACCACAGCGCCGTGGCGAGCACCACCCACAGCGCGGCCTGCCCCAGCAGCAGCAGCGCAGGCACCCGTTCCCACCCGAGGATCAGCAGCAGGATCGCCACGACCTGCGAGGCCATCTTCAGCTTGCCGAGATTCGACGCCGGCATCGGCAGGCCGCGCGAATAGGCAATGCTGCGCAGGCCCGTCACCGCGAACTCGCGCCCGATGATGACCGCCACCATCCACGCGGGCGCCAGGCCAAGCTGGACGATGGAGATGAGGGTGGCCGAGATGAGGAGCTTGTCGGCCAACGGGTCCAGGATCTGCCCGAGCCAGGTGACCTGCTGGCGGCGGCGCGCGAGATAGCCGTCCAGCCAGTCCGTGAGCGAGGCCAGACCGAAAATGGCGGCGGCGACCAGCTCGACCGGGAGCCCGATCACCAGGCGGCCCTCGAACTTGGTCAGCAACACCGAGACGAGCAGCGGCACGAGGAAGATTCGCGCGATGGTGAGGCTGTTCGGGAGGTTCATCCGACTCGCGGCCATTCTACCGTCCGCTCGTGTAAGATGGAAGTTTGTCATGAAGGCCATCTTGCTTGCCGGGGGCAAGGGCACACGCCTCCGCCCGCTGACCCTCCACACCCCCAAGCCCGTCGTTCCCATTTTCGATCGGGCCTTCCTCCACTACCAGATCGACCTCCTCAAACAGGTTCCAGAGATCGACGAGGTGATTCTGAGCCTCAACTACCAGCCGCGCCGCATCGAGGAGGTCTTCGGTGAGGGCGAGGGCACCGGGGTCAAGCTTCGGTACGTGGTCGAGCCGGCGCCGCTTGGCACCGGCGGCGCCATCCGGTACGCGGCGCAGGGGATCACCGACACCCTGATCGTCTTCAACGGCGACGTGATGACCTCGGTGGACGTCAACGCCGTGGTTGAGCGCCACCGCGCCGCCGGCGCGCGGGCGACGATCGTGCTCACGCCGGTGGAGAACCCGGCGGCCTACGGGCTGGTCGAGACCGACGCCGAGGGCCACGTGCGGCGCTTCCTCGAGAAGCCGAAGCCCGACGAGATCACGTGCAACACGATTAACGCGGGCATCTACGTGCTCGAGCCGGAGACGTTCGATCGCATCCCGAAGGACGTGGCCTATTCCATCGAGCGCGGGTACTTCCCGTCCCTCACCGAGCGCGGCGAGACGTTCGTGGCCTATGTGGACCATGGCTACTGGATTGATATCGGCACGCCCGAGAAGTACGTACAGGTCCACCGGGGCATGTTCGACGGCCGCTTCACGGCCGGCCTCTTCGCGACGGCGGATCGGTCGGCGCCCGTCGTGTCGCCGGATGCCCGCGTCGACGAGGGCGCGACGCTGACGGCGCCGTGCTTCGTGGACGCGGGCGCGCACGTCAAGCCCGGCGCGGCCGTCGGGCCGTACGCCGTGGTCGGGCGCGGCGTGGTCGTCGAGGAGGGCGCCGAGCTCAGGAACGTCATCGTGTGGCCCAACACGCGGATCGGCCCCAACGCCGTGCTCGACGGTCCCATCCTGGGCCGCAACTGCCATATCGGGCGCAACGTCACGCTCCGCGGCCCGTCGGTGATTGGCGACAAGACGGCCCTGACCGACTACACGCACACGTAGAGGACCCATGGCACCCATCAACCCTGCAGTCTTCAAGGCCTACGACGTTCGCGGCATCTATCCGACCGAGGTCACGGCGGACCTGTTCCACCAGCTCGGCCGCGCCTTCGTCGCCTACCTCGGTCCGGGGCGCTACGCGGTTTCGCGTGACATGCGGACCTCGTCGCCCGAACTGGCGGGTGCCTTCATCCAGGGCGCGCGCCTCCAGGGCGGCCACGTCGTGGACTACGGCCTGATGGGCACCGACATGCTGTACTACGCCGTGGCGGCGGACGGCCTCGACGGCGGCGCGCAGATCACGGCGTCGCACAACCCTGGCGAGTACAACGGGTGCAAGATGGTGAAGCGGGAGGCCTTCCCGCTGAGCGGCGAGGCAGGCATCAAGGAGATGAAGGAGATGATCCTCGCCGGTGCCATCCCCGCCCCGCCGGCGACGCCGGGGCCGATCGAGCGTCGCGACGTGCTGGATCGCTACACCGCCCACGTGATGAGCTTCATCGACCCGTCCATCATCAAGCCCTTCAACGTCGTCCTCGACGGCGGCAGCGGCATTGCCGGGCTCGCCGCGCCGCCGCTCTTCGACCGGCTGCCCTGCCGGACGACGCGGCTCTGCTTCGAGGTGGACGGCACCTTCCCGAACCACGAGGCCAACCCGCTCATCGAGGAGAACCGGCAGGACATCACGGCGAAGGTCATCGAACTGGCCGCCGACGTCGGGATCGCGTGGGACGGCGACGCGGACCGCTGCTTCTTCCTGGATGGCACCGGCGAGTTCATCGCCGGGGACTTCATCACCGCGCTCCTGGCCGAGTCGTTCCTGATGAAGCACCCGGGCTCGACGATCATCTACGACGTTCGCGCCAGCTACGCGGTGAAGGACATCGTGGCCGAGTACGGCGGGCGCGCCCTCATGAACCGCGTGGGACACGCGTTCATCAAGCGGCGCATGCGCGAGGAAGACGCCATTTTCGGCGGCGAGGTCACGGGGCACTACTACTTCCGGGACAACTTCTACGCCGACAACGGCTTCATCCCGGCGCTGCTCATCCTCGAGCTGATGTCGAAGAAGGGGCTGTCGCTCCGCGACCTCCTGAAGCCGCTGCGCGAGCGCTACTTCATCTCGGGCGAGATCAACACCAAGGTGCCGAGCATGGACGTGGTGCCGGAGAAGATCGCGGCCCTCAGGCGCGCGTAC
>CAZLBU010000274.1:0-3575 GCA_964557815.1 uncultured Bifidobacteriaceae bacterium
CGGCCCGGGCCCGGATCAGAAGCAGAACATCGGCCACGCCGGGGGGGCGCTCGGCTGGGGGGTCGGCGCCGCCGTGGGGGCGAAGCTGGCCGCACCGGACCGGCAGGTCGTCCTCAGCATCGGCGACGGCTCGCTGATGTACAGCGCCGGCGGCTTCTGGTCCATGTCCCGCCACTCGACGGCGGTGCTCACCGTCGTGTGGAACAACCACAACTACCAGACGGTGAGAAACGGCGCGTATCGCTACAACAAGCGCATGACCGCCACCGGGAAGTTCCCGGGCCTCTACCTCGGGGATCCCGACATTGACTTCGTCAAGCTGGCCGAGAGCCAGGGAGTGAAGGGCCAGCGCGTGACCAGCGCCGCGGACATCGCGGCGGCGCTGCACGCAGGGGTGGCGCCGACCGCGGTGCGCTTCCCATTCTTCCGGGGCAATCGCGGCCCGCACGAGAGCCTCTACCCCCGACGTGGCGCGTGACGGCTCCGCCCGGGACGAAGGCCACCGTCGTGCTCCGCTCCGAGAAGGGCGGCGTCGATCGGCGGCCGGTCGTGCTGGCCGCGACCGGGCGAGAGCCGGTGGCCGTCGGCCCCCTGCCCGGCGTTCGAGGTCCGGTAGAATCGCACGGTGACATCCAGGTTCCTGACGGCGCTCGTGGTCGTGGGTGTGCTGGCGCCTCAACCCGCGGCGGCGCAGCGGACGCTGGACCAGGCGCTGGCGGATCCGGCGGTGACCTCCGCGCTGTCGGCCGTCGAGGCGCGGCGGGACGCCATCGCCGCATGGCTCGCCGAGATCGGCGGGATCGTCTCGCCGTCCGGCCAGGAGCACGAGCGCGCCCGCGCCGTCGCCAGCGAGATGCGGCGCATCGGTCTCGCCGACGTGACCGTCGACGCCGCCCCCAATGTCGTCGGCCGAATCCGCGGGCGTTCCGGCAAGGCGCTGGTCTTCGTCTCGACGCTCGACGACCTGGCCACGGTGGCCGAGCACCAGAGGGCCGCGGCGCGGAAACCGGCAGTCGTGGGCGATCGGGTGGTGGGGCCCGGCACCAACACCTCGACCACCACCGCAGCCCTGGTGGCGGCAGCCGACGCCATCATCCGCAGCGGGCTGAAGCCCGAGCACGACCTCGTCTTCGCCGCCGTCGCCCAGGAAGAAACGGGCCTCAAGGGCATGCAGGCGCTCTTCGCCGAGTGGAAGGACCGTGCGCTGGCCTTCGTGGACGTGCTGGGCGACGGGCACAGCATCACCTACGGGGCCATCACGATTCACTGGTGGAAGATCGTCGCCTCTGGACCGCCCGGTCATTCGCTGAATGGCGGCGTGCCGAACGTCAACCAGGGGATCGGGCGCGCCGTCGACCGTATCCTGCAGCTGCCCCATCCCGCGCGCTTCAAGGACGACCGGGTCGTCGTCAACGTGGCCATGCTGCAGAGCGGGGCGGTGTTCAATCACAAGCCCGCGACGGGGTGGTTCTCGCTGGACGTCCGCTCGCTGGTCGGTACGCGGGTCGAGGGGGTGGAGGCCGAGGTCCGCCGCATCCTGGCGGATGTCACGCGCGAGACGACCATCGCCTTTGCGATGGAACCGTTCCAACTGACGCCGGGCGGCCAGATTCCGGGCTTTCGCGACTCGGCGCTCGTGACCACGGCCGAGGCCGTCTCGAGACACCTCGGCTACGAGCCGAGGCTCGGCAACGCGGGCTCGGCCAATCTCAACGTGCCGCTCGGCCAGGGCGCCCCCGCCATCGGCATCGGCGGCGAGCGAGGCGGCCAGCGCGGGTTTGCCGACGAGTGGGCGGACATCCCGCAGATGGTGCGCACCGCGAAGTTCGTCGTGCTGCTCGCGGCGACGATGGGTAGGTAAGAGGGGCCTGCGCGCCTCAGTACCGCCACCACGGCGTCGTCATTCCCTCGGGCTTGCGCCGGGCGATGTGCGCCGCCATCTGCTTCAGCCGCTCGGGCATGCTCTCCGGGCCCTGCCAGCAGTGCCCTTGCCGTCGCCGTAGAGGAAGAAGCCCTCGTAGTGCGGGTTCTCCGTCGTCCGCATCCACAGTTCGAGCTCGAAGTGATTGCGCTGCTGCGGGAAGTCGTCGCGCATCCAGGCCTGGTGCAGCTCGCCGCCTTCCTGGAAGCCGAGCGGGGCCGCGAGCGAGTAGTGTCCCTGGCGGTAGAGCACGGGATACTGCACCGTGGACCGATCGTAGTCGCGCGGCAGCAGGACCGTGGCGCCGAGGTAGATCGGGCGGCCCCAGAACCTCGTCAGCAGCGCGCTCTGGATCCTGATGCGCTTCACGAACGCGGTGTCGGCCGGCACCGTCACCGGCGGGATCACCTGGTCGGCGACGAGCCGGATGGGCTCGGTCGTCGCGTCGATGCGCACGCGCTGCGGCCGGCTGAAGAGATTGCCCGGCGAGATGTTCCAGTGCTGCCCTTCCCACTGGTCGTCGTGCATCCACACCGTGTGGCCGTCGGCGCGCCTGAACTCGGAGTAGACGTTCACGAACGCCTGGACGACGTCGTCACCGGGCGGCAGATCCTCGAGGCTGGCGACGGGCGTGCCGAGGTCGGTGGCGTCGATGATGGCGGCCTGCCCTGGCTTCAGGTTCTCGACGTCGCGGCCGAAGAACGGTGTCCCCGTGCGGCCGATCTGGAGGCGCGGCTCGCGCTCGTCCGTGCGCGACACCATGAAGTAGACGCGGCCGGTGAGCGGCGCGCTTCGCACCGAGGGCGGCACGGTGATCTCCACGCGCACGCCGCGGTCGGCGGGCCGGCCGGTGCCGCGCCGCTGCGCCTGCAGGTGGAGCGAGGCCAGGGCGAGCACGACGAGGACGGCAATCGGAAGGCGGGTCGTCACGTGCCACCGATCATCTCGTGGCAACGAAGTACCCGGGCCGCGCGCGGACGTCGCCCCGGGCACCCTTCAGCCGCACGTTGACCTCGTGCCAGCCCGGCGCGGTCGTCCCCTGCCGCGCGTAGACAATGAGGTAACGGGCGCGAAGCTCGTCGAGCACCCCGGTGAACAGGCGGCGAAGTGCCGCCGCCGAGTCGGCGGACCACACATGCCCACCCCCTGCCTCGACGGCCTGCAGCAGCGACGGCGGGCCCGGATCCGCGCGCCCGCGCCAGCGGCTGCCACTGAGGGCCTTCCGTGGGGTGGCAAGACCCACGGCATGCAGCACCACGCCCGAGCGCCGGACGACCTCGCCGATGGCCGTGGGAGTAACCCAACTGGCGGTGTCGTCGCCGTCGGTGAACAGGAGCACCACCGGGCGTGCGTCGGCCGCATCGCCGACGAGCTGCAGGCCGGCGAACAGCGCGTCGCGCCAGGCCGTCGGGCCGGAGGCCTCCAGCCGATCGAGTGCCCCGCCATGACCGGGGATGAGCGTGCCGCTGTCCTTCACGCCGGCCCGGCGCTTCATGAAGGATTCGAACAGGTCGCCGGCCTGCGCAACCGCCGCCAGCAGCAGGCCGATGCCGGCGCCGGTCCAGGCATCGGCGGCCCCCAGCCGGCTGGCCAGCGATCCCATCAGCTCCGCCCCCAGCATGCCGCCGATCAGGCCCGCCCATGTCTTGCCGGG
>CAZLBU010000275.1:0-3541 GCA_964557815.1 uncultured Bifidobacteriaceae bacterium
GGATCTCAGCGACCTGTACGACTTCGTCGAGCACACGTTCATCGGCCCCGGTGACAAGGCCACCATCCGTGCCGTCAACGTGAACACCATCGACGAGGTCCCGGACTCGAGCTGGTTCACCAACCGCGCAGGCGCGCGCCCGCTGACAGCGGACGAGGTGCGGCGCGGCCCCGACACAACGCAGGGGCCGGCGCCCGGCAAATGGACCGTTGTCTCCGGCAAGAGCGACGGCATCACGCCGGGCTTCACCATCCGGGACACGGCCGGCATCACCTGGTTCATCAAGTTCGACCCCGACTCGAATCCCGAGATGGCGACGGGCGCCGAGATGGTCTCCACCAAGCTGTTCTGGGCCCTCGGCTTCCACGTGCCCGAGAACCACCTCGCCGTGCTCCGCCGCGAGAACCTCGAGATTGCCCCCGACGCCACCATTCGCGACATCATGGGCCGGCGCCGACGCCTCACCGAGGACGATGTGCGGCAGCTGCTGATGCGGGGGGCGCGCAGGGACGATGGCTCGTTCCGCGTGGTGGCCAGCCGGGCCCTCGAGGGCCGGCCCGTCGGCCCGTTCCGCTACTACGGCACGCGGCCCGACGATCCGAACGACATTCACCCGCACGAGCACCGGCGCGAGCTGCGCGGCATGCGCGCCTTCTCGGCCTGGCTCAATCACGACGACTCGCGCAGCATCAACTCGCTGGACACCATCGTCGAGCGGAACGGCCGCCAGATCGTGTGGCACCACCTCATCGACTTCGGGTCCACGCTCGGCAGCGGCAGCCTCTACGCGCAGAAGGCGCGCGCCGGCAACGAGTACCTGTGGGAGGCGCGGCCCACCCTCATCACCGCGCTCACGCTGGGCCTCTACGTGCGGCCGTGGATCCGCGTGCACTACCCCGACATCAAGTCGCTCGGCAAGATCGAGGCGGCCTTCTACCAGCCGGAGGCGTGGAAGCCGGAGTATCCGAACCCTGCGTTCAACAACGCGCGCCCGGACGACCTGTTCTGGGCCGCGCGCAAGGTGATGGCCATCTCGGACGACGTGATCCGCGCGGCCGTGGGCACGGCACAGTACTCGGATCCCGCGGCGGCCACCTATCTGACCGACGTCATCATGGTGCGGCGCGACAAAGTGGGCCTGGCCTGGCTGACCGGCGTGAACCCGCTGGTGGATTTCGCCCTCGCTGGCTCGGGGTCGCTCTCGTTCCGGAACATCGCGGCCGACACGCGCCGCGCGCCGCCGGCGCAGTCGTACGAGGCCCAGTGGGCGCGATTCGACAACGCGACGGGCACGGCCACGCCCGTCGGCGTCCGGCAGACCTCCACGACCCTGGCGTTCCAGGCGCCGCCCGAGGCGCTCGCGGGCGAGTTCGTGCAGGTGGCGGTGTCCGCCATCTCGCCGATGCACACGGCGTGGGCCACGCCGGTCACCGTCCGATTCCGCAAGGACCCGAACGGCTGGGGGCTCGTGGGGCTCGAGCGCCTGCCGGACACGCCTGCCGCCGGGGCATCGCGGTGAGCACCGTCCCGCCTCAACGCGCGCTCGTCGCCGAAGACGACCAGGACATCGGACAGCTGCTGGCCCGCTACCTGCAGAAGGCGGGGTTCACGCCGACGGTGGTCACCAACGGGCGTGAGGTGGCGCCGCGTGTGAAGCGCGAGCCGCCAGACGTCATCATCCTGGACGTGATGATGCCGGGCATGGACGGCCTCGAGGTCTGCCGCGCCCTCAGGGCCGACCCGGGCACCGCCGCCGTCCCCATCATCATGCTCACCGCCAGGGGGGAGGAGTCGGATCGCATCGTCGGGCTCGAGCTGGGCGCGGACGACTACATCACCAAGCCGTTCAGCCCGAACGAGGTCATCGCGCGCGTGCGCGCCCTGCTCCGGCGTGCGCACCGGACCGCGCCGGCCGAACAAGGCATCGTCTACGGTCCCCTCAGCATCGACGTCGAGCGCCACCTGGTGAAGGCCCATGGCGAGGAGGTGAAGCTCACCGCCAAGGAGTTCCTGCTGCTCCAGTACCTGATGGAGCACCGCGGCCGGGTGCTCTCGCGGGACCTGCTGCTGTCGGACGTGTGGGGGTACTCGTACACGGGAGGCACGCGGACCGTGGACGTGCACGTCCGGCGCCTTCGCGAGAAGGTTCCCTTCCTGGCTGACGCGATTGTGACCGTCAAGCAGTTCGGCTACAAGCTGGTGGATCCTCCGCCGCGCTGACGCCCCGTGTCATCCCTCGTCCTCGCCGCGCTCGCCGGAGCCGCCATCGCCACGATCGTGGCGCTGGTCCTGCTGTCGCGCGACCAGCATCGACGCGCCGCGCGCGCGGCCGCCGCCGAGGCCGTGGCCCGCCGCTACGCGATTGGGGACCTGAGCCGGCCGGCCCCCGACTACGGCGACGACGAGCTCGGCGCCGTGGCGAGGGCCATGGACGCGGCCGTGCAGGAGTTGGGCCGGCGGCTGGGCGGCCTCGAGCGCGACCGCGCGCGCATGGAAGCCATCCTGGCCAGCATGGTGGAGGGCGTGCTCGTCGTGGACGAACAGGGCCGGCTGCAGCTGGTGAACGAGGCGGCGCGCCAGATGCTGAAACTCGAGCGCGAGGCCAGCGGCCGCCCCTACGTGGAGGTGATCCGCCACCCGGGCATCGTGCAGCAGCTCGGGCGCACGCTGGCGGGCGAGCCGGTCGAAGGCCTCGAGTTCTCGCTCGCTGCCGAGCGCAACCGCACCCTGGTCTCCCGCGTGGCGCCGGTGGTGGCCGCCGGGCGCGGGGCGGTGCTCGTGCTGCACGACATCACCGACCTGCGGAAGGCGGATCAGATCCGCCGCGACTTCGTCGCCAACGTCTCGCACGAGCTCCGGACGCCGCTCACCGCCATCAAGGGTTACGCCGAGGCGCTGATGGACGAGCCCGACGACGAGGAGGCGCGGCAGCGCTTCCTCGAGATCATCCATCGCCACGCCGCGCGCATGGAGCGGCTGGTGCAGGAGCTGCTCCGCCTCGCCAGGCTCGACGCCGGGCAGGAGGCCGTGGAATACGCGCCGTGCGACATCCAGGCGCTGGTGTCCAGCGTCATGGCCGACTTCGAGCCGCTGATCGCGGAGAAGCACCAGCACGCCGACGCGGCCGTCGCGCCGGACGCGCGGGTCCTCGTGGTCGATCCGGCGAAGATGCACGATATCCTGCGAAACCTGGTGGAGAACGCCGTCAACTACACGCCGGACGGCGGCACCATCACGGTGTCCGCCGCTCTCGAAGGCGACCGCCACGTGCTGACCGTTCGCGATACGGGCCCGGGCCTGCCGGAGGAGGATCTGACGCGGGTCTTCGAGCGTTTCTACCGCGTGGACAAATCGCGTGCCCGCCCCGGCGGCACCGGCCTCGGCCTGGCCATCGTGAAGCACCTGGTGCAGGTGATGGGCGGGACGGTGACCGCCGCCAATCAACGCGGCGGCGGGGCGGCGTTCACCGTGCGACTACCACTCCGCACCTGATCGCACCTGCCCGCACCTGATCGCACCTGCCCGCACCTGTTCGCACCTG
>CAZLBU010000276.1:0-393 GCA_964557815.1 uncultured Bifidobacteriaceae bacterium
GATTGGGTGATTGGGTGATTGGGTGATTGGGTGATTGGGTGATTGGGTGATTGGGCCATTGAGCGATTCCCGCGTCGGGCTGTCGGCCGCGAGCGACGCATCGCCCAATGCCTCAATCACCCGATGGCTCAACAGCTCAATCCAATGCCCCAATGTTCAATCGCCCGATCGTCAATGAATCGCTCAATCGGCATTCATCAATCGTCAATGGACGGAACCCGGCTCCTCTCGTGCACCAGCCGCAGCACCCGCTCGAATACCTGCTGGGCGTCCAACCCCGTCGTATCCACGTAGACCGCGTCCGCGGCCATCTGCAACGGCGCTACCGTGCGCGTGGCGTCGCTCTCGTCACGCGCAGCCATCTGGCTCTTGAGCCGATCCACGCTGGCCTGG
>CAZLBU010000276.1:403-1178 GCA_964557815.1 uncultured Bifidobacteriaceae bacterium
CCGCGCGGCCGCCCGACGGCGCGCGCGCTCCTCGGCTGAGGCGTCGAGGTAGATCTTCACGTCGGCGCCGGGGAACACGACGGTGCCGATGTCGCGGCCCTCCATCACGACGCCGCCGCCCTGCCCCATCCCGCGCTGGCGCGCCACCAGCACGGCGCGGACGCCGGCCAGGCGCGCAACCCGCGCGGCGGACTGGTCCATCTCGGGGGTGCGAATGGCGCGGCTCACGTCGTGTCCGTCGATGGTGATCACTCCGGCCGCCTGGCCGAAGGTGGCGCGCTCGGCCAGCCCGGCCAGCGCGGGCTCGTTGTCCAGGGCCAGGCCCTCCTGCAGCGCCTTCCAGGCCACGGCCCGGTACATGGCGCCCGTGTCCACGTGGCGATAGCCGAGCGCCTGCGCCAGGCGGCGCGCCAGTGTGCCCTTCCCTGCTCCCGAGGGCCCGTCGATGGCGATGATGAGTGGTGTCACCAGCCGGCCAGTGTAACATTCGGGACGTGCCCCGTTCCCTGCGGTGGCTGCTGGGCGTGGCGGTCGTCGCGGCGGCAGGCACGTTCACCGCCGGCCCCTATCTGAGCGCCGCCGCGTTCATCGCGCGCGCGGCGGATATTCCCGGCGCCCCCGCGACGCTGGCGGCCTGGACCGCCAGCCGCGTCACCACGCCCACGGATGCGACCGTGCCCACGCGCCACGGCGCCGTGCCGGCGCGCGTGTACCAACCCGCCAACGGTTTCACCCGCACCATCGTCCTCGTGCCGGGTGTCCATCGCGATGGCAT
>CAZLBU010000276.1:1188-3525 GCA_964557815.1 uncultured Bifidobacteriaceae bacterium
CGCTCGCGAAGGACCTCGCGGAAACCGGTTACGGCGTGCTGACGGTGGCCTCGCCCGACCTGCAGCGCTACCGCATCACGCCGCTGGTGACCGATGTCATCGAGGACGCCGTCCACTGGGCCGCCGGGCAGCGCGAACTGGCGCCGGATGGCCGCGTGGGCGTGCTGGGCGTGAGCTTCTCCGGAGGCCTCTCCATCGTCGCTGCCGGCCGCGAGCGCATCCGGGATCGCGTGGCGTTCCTGCTCTCGTTCGGCGGCCACGGCAACCTCGCGCGGGTGATGCACTACCTCTGCTCGGGAGAGGTGGTGGGCGACCTCGCATCGGCGCGGGCCAGCCGTGTCGTGGCTGGCGCCGAGAACGTGGAGGTGCATCCGCCCCACGATTACGGCGTCGCGGTCGTCCTGCTGACCATGGCCGAGCGGCTGGTGCCGCCGGAGCAGGTGGGACCGCTCATGGCGGGGATCGAGGGCTTCCTGCTGGCTTCGTCGCTCGACATGGTGGACAAGCCCCGTGCCGCCGAGGAGTTCGCGCGCATGCGCACGTATGCGGACACGCTGGCGGAGCCCTCGCGGACGCTGATGCGCTGGGTCAACGACCGCTCGGTGAAGGAGCTCGGCGCGAGGCTGCTGCCCGTGGTCGATGCGCTGGCCGACCATCCGGCCATGCCGGCGCTCTCTCCCGAACGGGCGCACGCGGCGCCGGTAGCGCCCATCTACCTGCTGCACGGGGCGGACGACAACGTGATTCCCTCCATCGAAACCGTGCTGCTCGGCGAGTACCTGCAGGGCCGGGCCCCGGTGACGGGCCTGTTGAGCGGCCTCATCACCCACGCCGAGGTGAACCGCGCGCCCACGGCCACCGAGGCGTGGCGGCTGGCGTCCTTCTGGCGGCAGGTGCTGTCGAATTAGGAAGTGAGAACGAGGAAGTGAGAAGGCAGAAGGCAGAAGGCGGAAGGCTGTGGCCAGGGGCGAGACGCCAGAGGCCGCGCGAGGCATCAGGCGGTGACGCGGAGACGGGCGGCGTCCGGCTCCAGAAGCTCCTGTCCACGGCTGGTGTCGCATCGCGCCGCGCCTCGGAGCAGTTGATCCTCGAGGGGCGGGTGACGGTGAACGGCGTCGTGGTGCGCGAGCTGGGCAGCAAGGCGGACGCCGCGCGCGACGACGTCCGCGTGGACGGGCGGCGCATCCGCACCGACGTGCGCCAGCGCTACATCCTGCTTTACAAACCGCGCGGCTACGTGACCACGCGGAGCGACCCTGAGGGCCGTCCCACGGTGATTGATCTCCTGGGCCGACAGGTGGGCTACATCTACCCCGTCGGGCGGCTGGACTACGACAGCGAAGGCCTGCTGCTGCTGACGAGCGACGGCGCGCTGGCCGAGCAGCTGACGCACCCGCGGCACGAGGTGGAGCGCGTGTACGAGGTCATCGTCGCGGGCGCTCCGGACGAGTCCGCCATCGAGAAGCTGCGGCGCGGCGTCTATCTCGACGGCCGCCGCACCGGCGCCGCCGACGTCCGCCGCGGGCAGACGGTGAAGTCCGATGGCGTCACGACGAAGCTCACCATCACGCTCTTCGAGGGCCGCAACCGGCAAGTGCGCCGGATGTGCCAGGCCGTGGGGCACCCCGTCCGATCCCTGACACGCGTCAGCATGGGCCCGCTGAGGCTGGGCCGCCTGCGTCCGGGTGAGTGGCGTGACCTGACGGCGGCCGAGGTGGCGGCGCTGAAGGGGGCGCCGTCGGCGCGGCGGCCTCGCGCCAAGTAGGCGCTCGCTCCGCGAGCGTAGGCGGCGCTGCGCGCCGTGGGCGCGCGCTGAGAATGGGCGCCCTCGTTACTCCGGGGCGCAGGCGGTGCTGCGCGCCGTGGGCGCGCGCTACGCGCGCGTAAGGAGGCGAGCCTACGCGGCGAAGCCGCGCCAACGGCCAGCGAAGCCGCCGCCCACCGAGCCGCGGCAGCGGCGAGGCCCCCGGCGACGAGCTCAGGGTTGTTCGTCGCTGGCAGGCTCGTCGCCGCCTTCGGTCTCCTCGCCGCCTTCCTCCAGCGGCAGCATCTCTTCCGGCACGGCCCGCTCCATCAGCACGGGCGGAGGCTCGAAGCCGAGTTGCTGCGCCATGTCCTCGATCTTCGGGAGGTCGTTCACGTCCTTCAACCCGAAGCGGATGAGGAACTCCTTCGTCGTGCCGTAGAGAAACGGGCGGCCGATGACGTTCTTCCGGCCCACGATCTTGATGAGGTGCCGCTCGAGCAGCGTGGAGAGCACTCCTGAGGCGTTCACGCCGCGGATCTCGCCGATCTCGGCCTGCGTGATGGGCTGCTTGTAGGCGATCACCGAGAGCG
>CAZLBU010000277.1:0-3519 GCA_964557815.1 uncultured Bifidobacteriaceae bacterium
GAGCGAGGGGCGCCCCATATGGTCGATCCCTCGAAGCTGCTGGCGAGCGCCACGCGCCTGTACGGCGACCAGATGGACGTGTTGTGGGGGCGCTTCGACCCGGCGCCAGCGGATCGGGTGACCGCCCTCGTCGGTGGGGAGCGGCTCGACGTGGCCGGGCGGCCCGTGCGCGTGGCCTACACGCCCGGACACGCGGTCCATCACGTCAGCTACCTCGATGAATCTGACGGCACCGCCTACGTGGGCGATACGTGCGGCATCCGGACGGCGGGGGACTACACCATTGCCGCCACGCCGCCGCCGGACATCGACGTGGAACGGTGGCAGGCCAGCCTCGACCACATCGCAGCCTGGCAGCCCGCGGCCCTCTTCCTGACACACTTCGGGATCGCCGGCGCGGTCCGCGCCCACCTGGCGCACTATCGTGAAGTGCTGACCCGCACGGCAGACGCCGTGGCCCGCTCGCTCGCCGTGGGGGACACGGACGAGGCGCGAGCGGCGGTCTTTGTCGCGCACATGCGCGCCGAGGCGCGGCAGGTGCTGTCGGAGCGCGAGGCCGTGACGCTCGAACTGGCGGCGCCGTTCGAGCAAATCTGGGCCGGCCTCGCCCGCTACTGGCGCAAGAAAGCGCCGGCAGCCTAGGACGCCCGACGCGCTTCGGCGCGGGACATCGGCTCGGTCATGAAGCGCAGCGCGTAACCCGCCGGCGTTCCCGTGGACGGCTTGCAGGGGGCTACCTGCCAGACCGCCGACAGCACGCGCCCGTCGCGTAGCTGCTGCGGCAGCCCGCTCACCTCGCGGGCGCTCTTCTCGACCTGCACGTGCACCAGACGGTAGAGCGGCAGGGCCACCGACGCATCGCACTCGACGACGACACCAGTCTCGCTGACCTCGCGGGTGCGGACCGAGGTGAATCGAACGGCGCCGCCGGCGTCCTTCCACGTCAGGCGCGCCGGGACGGCGAGGCTGGCGCTCGGGCACGGGGCGGGTCGCTGGCTCCGGGCAAGGATGGTGTTGATCACGGGGCGCTCCAGGGTTTTGCGGTTCACACGGGGTCGAACAAGGAAAGCAACGCTTGCACTCTTTCCAAGTTCCAGGCCGTTTTTGTGTGCAACGCGCTAAGCTGTGCAGTGAGCGCCTATTGACGCGAATGAGACGACTCGAAAGCTCTCAGTGGACACTACAAGTCTTGCCGGTAGTGGATATTCAGTATCCACAGATGCCTGAAACTGGATACTAGCTAACCGCTTCCTGCCCCCCTTCAATTCCGAGACGCCTGAGCTTGAGGTAAAGTCCACGCCGCGTCAAGCCGAGGGCACGCGCCGATTCTGAGATGTTGCCTCGGTGCCGAGAGAGGGTGTCGCGAATCACTTCCCGCTCGAGGTCGTCCACGACCGAGGCCAGCGTCTGGCCGCCCCGGAGCGTGAGACGGCCGCCCACCTTGACGTCAGGGCGGGTGGCCGGCGCCGCGGTGATATCGGCGGACAGGTGCTCCGGGCCGATGAGCCCGCCCGGGGGAGCCATGGCCACCGCGCGCTGGATCTCGTTGCGGAGCTGCCGGACATTGCCCGGCCACCAGTACTGCGCGAACAGATCCAGGACGTCGGAGCTCAGCTGCACGTCGGGTTTGCCGAGGCGCTCGGAGGCCTCGCGCAGGAAGTAGGTGCTGAGGTGCGGGATCTCCTCCCGCCGCTGCCGCAAGGGGGGGACGTGGATACGAATCACGCTGAGCCGGTAGTAGAGGTCCTCGCGGAACTTGCCCTCCGCCACGCGTTGCTCGAGATCGGCGTTGGTGGCGGCGATGACGCGGACGTCCACGCGCTGCGGGCGCGTCTCGCCGACGGGCATGATCTCGCCCTGCTCCAGGAAGCGCAGCAGCTTGGGCTGGACATCCAGCGGCAGGTCGCCCACTTCGTCCAGGAACAGCGTGCCGCCCGCGGCCGTGCGCACCAGGCCCGGCTGATCGGACACGGCACCGGTGAACGACCCGCGGCGGTGCCCGAACAGCTGGCTGTCGGCCAGCTCGCGCGTGGTCGTCGTACAGTTGTAGGGGAGGAACGTGGCGGCGCTCCGGGGCGACCCGATGTGAATGGCCCGCGCGATCAGTTCCTTGCCCGTCCCGCTCTCGCCCGTGATGAGCACCGTGAGGTCGTTGCCCTGCAGGCGCTGGATCTGGTCCACGACGCGGTGCATGGGCGCGCTGGCGCACACGAAGCCCGGGAGCAGCGGCTCGAGCGGCCGCTCCACCGCCTGGTCCACGGCCGGCGCGCCATGTTCCCGCGCCCCGCAGAGGTCGAACCCCTGCCGGGCCACCGCGGCCATCATCCGGACGCGACGCATCGCCGGGTGGCCGACCGGGCTCGACGACCCGATCACCACGAACCTCGGGCCGTCCGGCTCGGTGCCCACGGGCTCCACGATGAGCGCGCCGGTGCCGTAGGCGGCGCCCTGGACGGCGAGGCGGGCCACGCTGCGGGCCCCTTCGGCGTCGGTGCCGGCAAAGGCGATGACGCGCACGTCGCCGCCTGGCAGCTGCGCGAACACCGCGGCGAGGTCCGCGCCCACGGCTTCGAGCATGGCGGCCGCGAGCTCCCGCGCCAGCAGGTCGGGCAGCACCGCCGCGTCCACCAGCCGCTTCACGAGCGCATCGTCCGCATCGGCCGGGGAGCCGACGTATTCCCCGGTGCCCGGGGTGGGCGCCTCGTTCATCGCCGCCCGGACCTCGTCGAGGTCGTGAGTCGCGCCGAGCGACTGGAACACCTGTGCCGCGTAGTGATAGTGGCGCTCGGAGGTGGACTTGGCTCCGGCCTTGCCGGCCAGCCGGGCCAGCGCGAGCTGGCTGACCGCGGCCTGGTAACGTTCGCCCACGAGCTCGAAGACGCTGGAGCTCTGCGCGATGTCGTGGTACGCCTCGGTGGCGCGCGACTGGCGTGCGCGCAGCCCGCCGCGCAGGCGCAGGAACTCGCCCCACGCACCGGGCGTAGTCCGCGGATCCAGCCTTCCCTCCACCTGGGTGAGGCGGTGCTCGGCCTCGTCGATGCGATCGGCGGAGAGCAGCGCTTCGGCGGCAATCAACTCGGCTTCGATGGCTTCGGCCGGGGGCGCCGCCGGGGACCGCGCAATCTCGTCGGCGATGGCCAGCGCCTCGTCCGGGTTCCCGCGCCGCGTCGCGAGGCGCGCCGTGATGACGCGCAGCGACCACTCGTACCAGCGGCTCGTATGGCGGCCGTAGGCGCCAAAGGCCTCGGCCGCGCGGCGCAGGTACTCGGCGGCGTTCTCGTAATCGCCGCGCATCAGCGACATCTGGGCCAGCGTGTCGTAGACCGCCCCGGTCGTCTCGTGGAACTGAACGGCGCAGCGGACGTCGAGGGCGCGGTGCAGCACCGCGTCGGCGCGCTCCAGGTTGCCGAACCGCACGTAGATTTGACCCAGGGTGGCCAGCGACACCGAGAGCCCCGGGCCCTGGCCCAGGCCCTCGTGCAGCGCCACGGCCCGCTCGGCCAGTGCCTGGGCCTGCTC
>CAZLBU010000278.1:0-3406 GCA_964557815.1 uncultured Bifidobacteriaceae bacterium
GGACGACGCTGGTGACGGCCCCGCGCGGCGAGGGCGGGCAGAACGAAATCGGGCCCGAACTGTTCGAGGCCCTCGCGGTGCTCCGGACCGAGGAGCTGCTGGCCGCGCACCGCTACGACGGTGCGGAGCAGTACTTCACGCGCGCGGTGGACTTCGGCTACTCGTTCTCGATCGAGGAGACCCTTGAGAAGTGGGGCAAGCAGGAGATCCTCGGCGACTTCGTCCGCATGATCCGCACCATCCGCCCCCACGTCATCGTCGGGTTCGTGTTCGATGGGGAGGGCGGCGGGCAACATCACCAGACATCCTCTCGGCTGACGGCCGAGGCGTTCCGGGCGGCGGCGGATCCGACGCAGTTCCCCGAACAGATCAAGGAAGGGCTGCGGCCGTGGCAGGCGGCGAAGTTCTACTACACCGCGGGGTTCGGACCCATGGGTCCTGGTGGACGAGGCGCGGCCCCGCAGCTCTCCGGTCCGGGCGCCGCGCAGCCGCTGATGTTCACCGGCGGCGCCGAGTACGACGGCGTGCTCGGCCGCACCTACAACGAACTGGCCGGCGAAGCGCGCAGCATGCACAAATGCCAGGGTATGTCGCAGCTGCTGCCGCTCCCGGGTGAAGCCGGCGCGATGGGGCCCGGGAGCATCCGGGCCTATCGCCTGCGCGACACCGTGCTGCCCGATGGCGTGGACCGTGTGGAGCGCGATCCCTTCGACGGCGTGGACACGAGCCTCGGCTCGCTGGCGGCATATGCCGGCGCCAATCTGCCGCAGGCGCTGAAGGCCGCGCTCGACACGATTGGCGCGCATGTGAGGGCGGCGCGCCGCGAGCTGGGCACTGGCGGGAGTGCCGCCACGGTGCCGTCTCTCGTCGCCGGGCTGAACGCTGTCCGCTCGCTGCGGCGCAACCTCGCCGGGATGGGCCTGGCGGAAGACGCGCGGTATGAGATCGACTTCCGCCTCGCGCAGAAGGAGTCCCAGTTCATCTCGGCGCTCATGGCGGCTGCGGACGTGCGGATCGAGGCGATTGCCAACGACGGTATGGTCACCCCCGGCCAGGATGTGGGCGTGCAGCTCATCGCCGCCGCGCGTGGCCGCGTGCCCGTCGAGGTGAAGTCGCGCGCGCTGAATGGCTTCGATCAAGCGACGGACAAGGGCGGTGTCGTGCCTCAGAACGCGCGGCTCACCGCGGCCCACTTCAAGTACGCGACCGACGCGGCGCGGTTCGTGCTCGATCCTGACGTTCCCTTCGGCCTGCCGTTCCGACCGACGCCCTTCACGGCCACGTTCACGCTCGCCGTGAGCGGCACGGAGTTCACTGTGACCGTCCCCGTGCAGGCTCGTTCCGAGGGCAACCTGTTCAGCGGCGAGAAGCGTGCTGAGCTGCACGTCGTGCCCGAGTTTGCCGTGGCCGCCACGCCCGAGACGCTCATCGTGCCGACGCGCGCGACCCCCGCCAACGCGCGCGGGACGGCGAAGGACGTGCGCGTCACCGTGGTGAACCACGCGAAGGGCGCGGCGAGGGGCGAGGTGGCGCTCGAGCTACCCCAGGGCTGGCGCGCCATTCCGACGACGCATCCGCTATCCTTCTCGCGAGAAGACGAGGCCATCACCGTCCGGTTCCAGGTGTCGGTGCCCCCGTCGCCGAAGCTGGCCCCGGCCGCGGCCAGGCCCGGCGGCTCCGTCTTCACGGTGAAGGCGGTCGTGCGCGACGGCGGGACGACGTATGACCGCGGCTATCAGCTGGTGGAGTATCCGCACACGACGCGGCGCCACGTGCTGGTAGCGCCCGAGATCACCGCGAAGGCCGTGGACGTGGCCGTAAGGCCCGGCGTGACCGTCGGCTACGTGATGGGCGTGGGCGACCAGGTGCCCGCGGCGCTCGAGCAGCTGGGCGTGTCGGTCTCGCTCATCGGGCCGGACGAGCTCGCCTGGGGCGACCTGTCCAAGTACGACGTCGTGATGACTGGCGTGCGCGCGTACGAGCGGCGGCAGGACCTGCGAGCCTACAACCAGCGGCTGCTGGACTACGCCGCGGCCGGCGGCACGGTCATCGTCAACTACAACAAGTTCGAGTTCAACGAGGCGCAGTACGCGCCCTTCCCCGGTCGTGTTGGTCGCGAGCGCGTGACCGACGAGAACGCCGAGGTGCGCCTGCTGCAGCCGCAGCACCCCGTGTTCAACAGTCCCAACGCCATCGGCCGCGCGGACTGGACCGGATGGGTCCAGGAACGCGGGCTGTACTTCTTCGATACCCAAGGTCGGGATCCGCAGATCCAGGACCTGCTGGAGTTCGAGGAGCCCTTTGCCTACAACAAGGGCACCAAGCGCGGCGCGCTGGTGGAGGCGAAGGTTGGCAAGGGCCGGTGGGTATACGCGGGGCTGGGGCTGTGGCGTCAGCTACCGGCCGGTACCGACGGCGCCTTCCGCCTGATGGCCAACCTGCTGAGCCTCGGTCCGAGCGGGGACAGTCCCCGTTAAAACCCTGTTAAACCCTCCGGGCGGCGCGCGGTCCAAGCTGTGAGAGGACGCCGGGGCTGACCCCCCCGACGCTCCGGTCCAGCTTTCGCTGGTTTGCGTTTGGTGAACGGCAGAGCTTAGGATTGCGCTGGTTCACGCATGCTGGAGCACATCCTTCGGCGCATGGGGTTTGGCGCCAGCCCCGACGATTGGGCTGCATACGGCGACCTGTCCCCTGTCGCGCTGGTCACGACGCTCCTCAACTCCGAGCAGATCCCCAACGATGTGGACGCGAAGATCGGGCTCGCCGAGTACGCCGGTGTGACCGCGCGGGGACAGTTTTCTCCAGACACGGTCATTGCCGATGCACGCCAACGGTGGCTCTTCCGCATGGTCCACACCGGGCGCCCCCTGCAGGAGAAGATGGCGCTCTTCTGGCACAACCACTTCGCCACGGCGTACAGCAAGATTGCCGGCGCCCTTGGCGCGGTCCACGCCTCGAAGATGATGGATGCCAAGCCGCAGAACGTCGGCGGCGCCTTCCGGGGGCAGGTGCAGCTGTTCCGTGATCTGGGCACGGGCAGCTTCCGGAACCTGGTGATCGAAGTGGCGAAGGACCCGGCGATGCTGGTGTGGCTCGACGGGCGCAGCAACGTCCGCACGCGACCGCAGGAGAACTTCGCGCGTGAGCTCATGGAGCTCTTCACCACGGGCATCGGCCACTACACGGAGTCGGACGTGTACGCCGCCGCGCGCGTCTTCACGGGCTGGAACCTCACGCTGGTGGGCGACCGCGGCGACCAGGTGCACAGCTACTACCGGTTCGTCTACAACGCGAACCAGCACGATACGGCCGCGAAGGAGTTCACCTTCGACATCTACCCCGGCGGCGGCCGTACCATCCCCGCGCGATCCTCGGCGCAGGGCATGCAGGACGGAATCGACCTCAT
>CAZLBU010000279.1:0-3373 GCA_964557815.1 uncultured Bifidobacteriaceae bacterium
CCGAGCACCGGGTGCAGCGAGGCGATCATCCTCCCGGCCTGCACGTAGGCCAGCCGGTCGGCATCGGCGATGGACTTCAGCCGTACGAGGTACGCGTTCACGTCGAATGCGGCGCCGCCGGGATGGGCCTTCGTCGTCCAGAGCACGAAGGCGCCCGCGACGAGCACGATCATCACGGCCGCGAGCGACAGCGCTCGTCGAACCGGGTGCGGCACCGTCGCCTTGTCGGAGCCGTCCCATCGCCCGCGCAGCAGCGCCGCCGCAGCGACGACGTAGAGCACCGCCAGGCCACCGAAGATCCAGCCGCCCCGCTGCCACGACACCAGCAGCGCGAAGACCATCAGGCCGGTGGCGACGCTCAAGAGCGCCAGGTTCCGGCCCGCGCCGGCCGCCCCGAGGAGGATGACCAGTGCATACGGCAGCGTGTAGACGAGATACTGGGAGAACCAGCCCGGGTTCCCCGACGCCGACTGCAGCGTCCCCTCCCTGAAATACACGCTCGTGGACCCCCGAAGCGTGTCGAGGCTGACGGCCCCGAACGCCTCGAGCAGCCCGAGCCCGACGAATACCACGGCGCCCAGCGCAAGCGCCCTCGCGAAGAGCACCGCGGCCGCGCTGGACGCCCGCGCCTCTCGCCAGATGATCAGCACGTAGTTCGACAGCACCGGCTCGACGCCGGGCACCAGCATCGCCGAGGTGATCGGGAACTCGCGCCTCACCTCCGTGAGCAGGACCCATTGGAGGAGCCGCGCGGGCACGGCCGACCAGGGCTGGCCGTCCAGGGCCGCGGCGTGCTCGTGCCAGATGCTGGCCAGAGGGAGCGAACTCAGGCTGAGGACGGCGGCGACAGTGAAGAGCGCGGAGAGGAGCAGCAGGGGCTGGCCCGAGATGGGGCGCCAGGCCCGCGTGGCCGTCGGCCCGGTACGCGCCGCGTACACGACGTGGAGCACGGCCACCAGCACGATCAGCATCACCGTCGGGAAGCTGCTCGGATGATGGGTGAACAAGGGCAGCGCCGCGAGCAGCAGCGCCACCGCCCACCGGGGGCGCAACCATGTCAGTCCGGCGACGATGGCCGTCGCCGCGACGAGCACGGTGGGTTGGTCAATCGACACGGGGGGCGCTCATTATCCGGCAGGTTGAGCCGTCGGCAAAGGGTCGTGCCAGAATGAGGCCCCATGAGACGCCTCCCGGTGGTCCTTGCCGTCGGCTTCGCGGCCACTCTGGCCGCGGCCATGGGCGCCCAGCCGTCGCCAGCCGCCTACGACGTGGTCATCCGCAACGGCCGCGTCCTCGACGGCACGGGCAATCCCTGGTTCCCCGCCGATGTCGCCGTCAAGGACGGTCGTATCGCCGCGGTGGGCCGGCTGGCTGACGCCGCGGCGGCGATCGTGGTGGACGCCGCGGGCAAGTACGTCGCGCCGGGCTTCATCGACATCCACTCGCACGCCGACGATGGCTCGAGCCCGCGCGGAGGGCTGCGCGACCAGAGCCGCGAGCGGCGCGCGGCGCCCAATCTCGTCTCGCAGGGCATCACCACCGTCGTGGTCAACCACGACGGGCGCTCGCCGTGGCCCCTGAGCGAGCAGCGGGCACTGCTCGAGAAGCAGGGTATCGGCGTGAACGCCATGCTGCTGGTCGGGCACGGCACCGTGCGCCGGCAGGTGATGGGCGACGATGTGAGGCGCCCCTCCACCGCGGCGGAGATGGCGAAGATGCGTGCGCTGGTGCGACAGGCGATGCAGGAAGGCGCCGTCGGCATGTCGGCCGGCCTCGAGTACGAGCCGGGGCGCTGGAGCACGACCGAGGAGCTCGTGGAGCTGGCGAAGGAACTGCCGCCGGTGGACGGCGTCTACATCTCGCACGAGCGGAGCGAGGGCAGCGACCCGCTCTGGTACGTCCTCAGCCAGGACGGTCCCGGGCCGCCGACGCTGCTCGACGCCGTCCGCGAGACCATCGAGGTGGGCGAGCGGACCGGTGCCCGCGTGGTGGCCTCGCACCTGAAGGCGAAGGGCGCGCACTACTGGGGATCGAGCACCGCGGCGGTCAGCCTCATCCAGCGCGCCCGCGATCGCGGCGTGGACGTGTGGGCGGATCAGTACCCGTATCCCACGAGCGGCACCGATGGGTCCACCGTCCTCGTGCCCGCCTGGGCGACCACCGCGCCTGGATCCGCCGACCGCGCCACGGTCCTGCGGCGGGTGCTCGGGGATCCACCCACCGCAAGGCAGTTGCGGGCCGACATCGCGCACGAGATCCAGCGCAGGGGCGGCGCGGAGAACATCATCGTCTTCGACTACACGGACAAGGCGCTCTACGGGAAGTCACTGGCGGAGATTGCGGGGCTGTGGCAGCTCGACGCGGTCGAGACCGCCATCCGGATCCAGCTCGAGGGCCTGCCGGATCGCCGCGGCGGCGCGCGCATGCGCGGCTTCTCGATGGCGGAAGCCGACATGGAGATCATCGCGAAGCAGCCGTGGGTGGCCACCTCCACCGACGGTGGCATCGCGCTGCCGGAGGACGGGCCGTCCACGCACGCGCGCTTCTACGGCAGCTTCACGCGGAAGATCCGGCAGTACGTGCTGGAGCGCGGCGCCATCTCGCTGGAGCACGCCATCCGCGCGGCCACATCGCTGCCGGCGCGGATCATGCGCCTGAAGGACCGGGGCGAGATCCGCGAGGGCATGGCCGCGGACCTCGTGGTATTCGACCTGACCGCCATCCGCGACAAGGCCACGTTCTTCGAGCCGCACCAGCACTCGGAAGGCATCGAGCACGTGTTCGTGAACGGCGTCGCGCGCGTCAGCGGCGGGCGGATCGTGGACGCGCTCCCGGGCCGGGTGCTGACGCAGGCGGCGCGGCGCTGAGCCGGCACCTTTCAGGGCGTGATCTGCAGCGATACCGACTGCGACACGCCCTGGTAGCGTGCGGTGACGGTCACGGACCGGTTCGCGGTCACCGGCAAGGTCGTGACGCTGACGCTGCCGGACGTGCCGCCTTCGGCAATCAGGAGGCTCGACGGCACGGGCGCCCCCGCATCGCTGCTGCTCAGCTCGACCCTCGCGCCCGGCGCCGGCGCAGCCGCGGAGAGCGTGGCGACGACCTGCACGATGTTGCCGCCGACCACGGATGCGGGGGTCACGCGGCCAGCGACGCAGGCGGCTCTGGCCCTGTCGGTGACTCGCAGGCCGGCTCGAGCGCAAGAACCGCGAGCACGCCCGCCGCGAGCGAGGCGCGGCTGCTACCGGGCAGCGACGTCATGAATCACCTCCCGTGAGGCGCCTTTATCTGGTGCCGGGTGCCGCGGGCGCCAGACTCGGCATCTTCCCCTGCGATTCCACCAGCCGCGCGGCGAGCGAGGCGACCATGCCCT
>CAZLBU010000280.1:0-3360 GCA_964557815.1 uncultured Bifidobacteriaceae bacterium
ACCCGCCCGCACCCGTTCGCACCCGCCCGCACCCTACTCGTATCGCAGTGCCTTCATCGGATCGATCCTCGACGCGCGGAGGGCGGGCAGGTAGCCGGCCGCCAGCGTGACCACCGCGAGCACGGCCCCCGAGGCCGCGAGGACCCGCGGGTCGTATCCCTTGATCTCGAAGAGCAGCGACTCGGCCGCCAGCCCGATGCCCACCGCCGCGGCGAGACCAATCAGACCGCCGACGACGGCCATCACCGCCACCTGCCGCAGCACCAGCCCGCGCACGCGCCCGCCGTCGGCGCCGAGCGCCATCCGCACCCCGAACTCGCGCGTGCGCTGCGCCACCGTGTAGGCCAGCACGCCGTAGAGGCCGATGGCGGCCAGCAGCGTGGCAAGCAGCGCGAAGCCCGTGGACAGCACGCTGATCATCCGGTCCATGAACACGTTCTCCCGGACCTGCGTCTCCATCGTCTTCAGGTTCTCGAGGGGCAGGTTGGGGTCGAGCGTCTTGACCACGTTGGGCACGGCCGTCAGCAGCTGCTCCGGGTCGAGCTCGGTGCGCACGTAGAAGTACCCGAAGCCGACAGCCTCTGCCTGGCGATAGGGCGTGAAGTACTGCGGCCCGATGGCGCGCTTCACGTCGCTGTACTTCGCGTCCTGCACCACGCCGATGATTTCCATGTCCAGCGGGCCCTCTCGGCGGCCTTCCTTGATGCGGCGGCCGACGGCGTCTGGCCCGAGGTTGAACCGGCGCGTGAACGCCTGGTTCACGATCACCACCTTCGGGGCCCCGGCGCCGTCGGCGGGCGTGAACGCCCGGCCCGAGACGAGCGGCATGGCGACCGTCCGGAAGAAATCGGGGCCAACGCTGTTGAACGCCGCGTTGGTGTTGGTGTCCGGGCCCGCCTCGAAGCCCTCCACCGTCATGTCGTTGTTCCAGTTGTCGCCGGACAGGAGCGGGACCATCGAGAAGCCGGCGCTCGACGCGCCGGGAAGTGCCGCGAGCCGCTCTTCCATCTGCTCGAAGAGGGCACGTGCCCGCGGCGTGTCGTAGCCGTTCAGGATGGGAGCCACCGCGAAGGTGATCAGGTGGTCCGGCTTGATGCCGAGGTCCACGCGGCTCACGTTCAGCAGGCTCATGGCGAAGAGGCCCGCCGGCGCCAGCAGCGCCATCGAGAGCGCGATCTGTGCGGTGGCCAGGGTGGCGCGGAAGCGCTTCGCCGCCTTCGCGCCCGAGGGCTGACCCGCCTGGTTCTTGAGCGTGGCCGCCAGCTCAGGCTTCGTGCTGTGCAGGGCCGGGAACAATCCGAACACCAGGCCCGTGACCACCGCCAGCAGCGCCGCGAAGCCGAGCATCGTCGGGTCCAGCTTGAACGCGACGATGGCAGCGGCCTCCGGGGGTACGAGCGTGGCGATGACGTCCAGGGTCCACTTGGCCACCAGCACGCCGAGCGTCGCGCCGAGCAGCGCGAGCACCACCGACTCGGTGAGCAGCTGCCGCACGAGCTGCACGCGGCTGGCGCCAATCGACAGCCGCACCGCCATCTCCGCCGCCCGCCCGGCGCCGCGCGCCAGCAGCAGGTTGGCGATGTTGGCGCACGCGATGAGCAGGACCGTCCCGGTGACGGCCATCAGGATGATGAGGGGCGCACGGGCTTCACGGTGCACCGTGCTCTGCCCGCGCGCCCCGGGGACCACCGTGAGCTCCTTCGATCGGAACCGCGCCATCGTCTGGTCGCTCATGCCCGTCTGGAGCGGGGCCTCGACGTCGTTGATGATGGGGCGGTATGCGCCATTGAGCGCCGCGAGCGCCTGCTCGAGCGTGACGCCCGGCTTCAACCGTCCGAACAGGTAGGCCCAGTACGCGCGGCGGTTCTCGAAACCCGGTCCCTGGAATCCGGACTGCATCTCGCCCCGCATGGTGATGGGGACGTACACGCTGGGCCGTGCGCCGAGGACCGTGCCCTCGAACCCGCGCGGGGTGACGCCGATGATGGTGAAGGCATGGCCGTTGACGATGAGCGTCTGGCCCAGGACCGATGGATCCTCCTGGAAGCGCCGGCGCCAGTAGTCGTAGGTGAGCACGGCCAGTGGATGGCCACCCGGCGTCTTGTCATCGTCCGGCGTGAACAGGCGACCGATGGCCGGCTGAAGGCCGAGCACGGGGAAGAAGCTGCCCGAAACCAGCACGCCGTCGGCCCCCTCGGTCTGGCCCTTGTAGGCGAGGTTGGCCCCGAACATCCGGTGGGCGGCAATACCGGTGAAGCTGGTCTGCAGGCGCTCCAGATCCCGGAACATCGGGTAGCTGAAGACCTCCTGGCAATCGCCGGCCTGCTGGCAGGACGTGGAGCCCGGCTTGGGGCCCGGCGCGCCGAGATTCACCAGCTCGTGCGGCGCCGGCACCGGCAGCGGCTGCAGCAGCATCTGGTTGAACAGCGAGAAGATGGCGGAATTGGCGCCGATGCCGAGGGCCAGCGACAAGATGGCCACGAGGCTGACAAACGGGGTCTTCGCGAGGTTTCGGACGGCCAGACGCAGATCGCGCATGACGGTATGAGACGAGACACCGATGCCGAAAGTTGTCACGCGGATGGGCAGCCGCAGATTCGACGCAGATGGGGCGCGAACCCGAACCTCAGAACCCCAGAACCCCAGAACCCCAGAACCCCAGAACCCCCTAAGATGCTCCCATGTGCCGCAACATCAAGACCCTGTTCAATTTCGACCCGCCGGCCACGGACGAGGAGGTCCGCGCGGCGTCGCTGCAGTTCGTGCGGAAGCTGAGCGGGTTCACCGCCCCTTCACACGCCAACGAGGCGGCGTTCAACCGCGCTATCGACGAGGTGTTCCTGGCGGCGCGGAGGCTGATTGACGCGCTCGAGACCAAGGCGCCGCCGAAGGATCGCGCGGTGGAAGCGGCTCGCGCAAGGGAGCGCGGGAGCCGTCGCTTCCGCGCTCCCTTGGCTCCCAATGAGTGATTGCCGATTGCTGATTGAGCGATTCAATGATGATCGGGTGATTGGGCAATTGCGCGTTGGATTGGGTGATTGGGTGATTGGGTGATTGGGGCATTCGGCGATCCGCTGCCGCGCGACACGCGGAATCGCTCGATGATCCAATCGCCGATCACCCAATCCAATGCCCTATGCCCAATCGCCATTCACCCGATGAATCGCTCAATCGGCAATCCGCAATCGTCAATGGACCGCTACGCAGCAGTGTGGTGCAGCGCGAACATGGCGCCCTGCGGGTCCGAGCACTGGACAATCCAACTGCCGCCCGGCACTTCCATGGGGCCGTGAACGACCTGCCCGCCGTTGGCCTTCACGCGCTCGGCGGCGGCGTGGACGTCGGGCACGCGGAAGTAGA
>CAZLBU010000281.1:0-3330 GCA_964557815.1 uncultured Bifidobacteriaceae bacterium
CGCCGTCCACCTCGAGGTCGACGTCGTAGCCGCCGTCGGTGATCCACCGCCGGATCTCGGCCACCTTGGGCTCCATCGTCGGGATGTAGGCCTGGCCACCGAAGCCCGGGTTGACCGTCATGACGAGCACCAGGTCGAGCAGGTCGAGCACATGACGGATCGATGACGCCGGGGTCGCGGGGTTGAGGGCCACGGCCGGTGAGGCGCCCAGCTCGCGGATGGCGCCGAGCGTGCGGTGCAGGTACTGCAGGATGCTCAGGCGGGTGTCGAGGCCCACCAGGTCCACCAGTTCGAACGGGCCCATCGGGTGGTTCAGCCCCAGCTTCAGCGCCTTGTCGATGTCCCGCGCCGAGGCCACGCCCTCCTGCAGCATGTAGAACGCCTCGTTGCCGATCATGGCGTTGATGCGGCTCGTGATGAAGCCGGGCGACTCCTTGATGAGCACGGTTTCCTTGCCCATCCGCTCGGCCACCCCCACCATCGTCGCAATGGTGTCGTCGGTGGTTTCGAGCGCGCGGACGACCTCGACGAGCTTCATCTTGTGGACGGGGTTGAAGAAGTGCATCCCGCCCATCCGGCCGGGGTTCCCGAGGGCGGCGGCCAGCTCGGTAATGCTGAGCGCTGAAGTGTTCGAGGCGATGACGGCGTCGGCCGGGGCATACGCCTCGACTTCTGCCAGGAGCGCAATCTTGAGGTCGACCTTCTCAGGGGCCGCCTCGATGATGACGTCCGCGTTCCTCACCGCTTCGGCCACGCTCGGGGTGGCCTTCAGGCGGTCGAAGGTCGCGTTGCAGTCCTCCTGGGAGAGCTTCCCCAGGTCGACGCCCTTCTTCAGGATCGCCATCACCTGCCCGACCGCGAGGTCGAGCTGTGCCTGCGAGATGTCGAAGAGCCGCGTCGGGTAACCTGCCGTCATCGCCGCATGGGCAATCCCATGCCCCATCGTCCCCGCACCGAGCACTGCAATCGTCGTGGTCATGTCTTCGTGGGCTATTTTCCCGTGAATTCCGGCTTCCGCTTCTCGAGGTTCGCGCGGATGCCCTCCCGGGCATCGGCCGACTCGAACAGCCGCTGCTGCAGTTCGCGCTCGAGGGCGAGCGCGTCCTGGAAACTCACCTCGAGGCCGGTCTGGACCGCACGTTTGATGTGGCCGACCGCCTTGCTGGCGCGGTTGGGCGGCGTGAACTGCTTCGCATAGTCAATCACCGCGTCGGCAAACGGCCGCCCGTTGAGGTCCGCCTCCCCCCAGACATGGTTCACCAGGCCCATGGCCGCCGCTTCCTCGAACGTGAACAGCGCGCCGGTGGCCATCAGCTCGATGGCCCTGGCCTTCCCCACCAGCCGCGCCAGGCGCTGCGTCCCGCCGGTGCCTGGCAGGACACCCAGCGCCACTTCCGGCAGGCCGATCTTCCCCCCGCCCTTCCGCGCGATGCGGATGTCGGCGGCCATCGCCACCTCGAGGCCCCCGCCGACGGTGTGCCCGTTCAGCGCCGCTATCACCAGCTTCGGCGTCTGCTCGAGGCGGCTCATCGTTTCGTTCGCGTGGAGGCAGAAGTAGTACTTGAAGGCGGGGTCGGCGTCCTTCAGCATCCCGATGTTCGCACCGGCGCAGAAGAACTTCTCCCCCATGCCCATCAGCACGATGACGTGGACGGAGGCGTCCATGCGGGCGGCAAGGACCGCATCGTCGATCTCCCGCATCATCTCGTAGGAGTAGGTGTTGGCCGGCGGGTCGTTGAGTGTGATGACGGCGATGCCGTCGGCGGCGGTGTAGGCGATGCGGGCGTAGGTCATAGTCAGGGTCGGGAACCGGGATGCGGGAGCCGGATCCTGGAGGCGGGGGCGACGACGCCATGTGGTGTGCCGTCGCACCCGGCACCGGGCCAGGAGCCACCTTCCGGTCGGTTCCCGGTTCCCGGCTCCCGGGCCCCGACGTGATCCTTAGAGTTCCGTCCGGACGTACTCGAAATCGATCGGCAGCCGGTTGATGCCGCGGGCCGGCGGGGCGATGTAGTTGGCGAACTGGCCGGGCTTGTAGACGGGCGTCGCCTGAATGCTGTGGAGGAACGCCTTGTCTTCGGGCGAGGGCAGCCACTCGTGCTTGCGGCGATCCCACTCCTCCTGCGTGAGCGGGTTGCCCCAGGGGTCGAAGTGCTTCCCGGCATAGACGCCCACCTTCCGATTGAACTTGCGCGAGGGGAGCGCGATGCGGTCGGACATGCCGTGCGCCTCGAGGACGCGCTTGTTCCAGCGGTCCACGCCCGCCTGGCAATCGGCGACGTACCAGTCGCGCAGCACCTCGTTCAGGGCGTTGCGCATCGGCACCTCCTGCCGGATGATCTTGCCGCTGTCGTCCATCATGTCCAGCAGGTACATGTTCGCGGCGAGGATGTGGTCGTCGTCGTACTTGTCCTCCTCGGCCCGGCCCTTCAGGCCGTTCGAGAAGTAGGCAGCGGCGTTGCTGGACACCTCGCTGCCGTGCAGATCCAGGCTCTGGCTGAACCAGAAGTTCACGAACTTCTGCACCAGCGGAATGTCGATGCCGCCCAGCTTCCGGACGTCGCCGGAGAAGCCGGCCTCCTTGAGCAGCTGGCACGAGCGCTCGAGGATGCGCGAGATGCCGGTCTCGCCCACGAACATGTGGTGTGCCTCCTCGGTGAGCATGAAGCGCGTCGTGCGCGAGAGCGGGTCGAGCGAGCTCTCCGAGAGCGAGAGCAGCTGCGACTTGCCATCGCGGTCCGTGAACATCGTGAAGGCGAAGAAGTCGAGCCACGTGTCGATGGGCTCGTTGAACGCCTCGAGCATGCGGGGCGTGTCGGAGTTGCCGCTGCGGCGCTCGAGCAGCGCCTCGGCCTCCTCGCGGCCGTCACGCCCGAAGTACGAGTGCAGCAGGTACACCATGGCCCACAGGTGGCGGCCTTCCTCGACGTTCACCTGGAACAGGTTCCGCAGGTCGTACAGGCTCGGGCAGTGGGCGCCCAGCTGGCGCTGCTGCTCGACGCTGGCGGGCTCGGTATCGCCCTGCACCACGATGAGGCGGCGCAGCTGGTTCCGGAACTCGCCGGGCACCTCCTGCCACACGGGTTGCCCCTTGAAGTCGCCGAAGCCGATGCGGCGATCGTGCGTGGGCTCGGCCAGGAAGATCCCCCAGCGATACTCGGGCAGCTTGACGTAGTCGAAGTGCGCCCAGCCGGCCGCGTCCACGCTGACCGCGGTCCGCAGGTAGACCTGGTGATGGTCCTGGAAACCCTGCGGCCCCATGTCGCGCCACCAGTCCAGGTACGCCGGCTGCCAGTGCTCCAGCGCGCGCTGCAGGCGCTTGTTGCTGGA
>CAZLBU010000282.1:0-3317 GCA_964557815.1 uncultured Bifidobacteriaceae bacterium
TCGGCGCCCTTCGGCTCCCACGGCGTGCCGAAGAACTCCGTCTCCTTCGTCCGCGGGATATCCGCCGTGCCGTAGTCGCTCACCCAGTTCGAGATGCCTGCGCCCACGACCGCCGCCTGGAAGCGCTGCGTCTGCGTGATCACCCAGTTGGTTAGGAAGCCGCCGTACGAGTAGCCCGTGACGCCCAGGCGCTTCGGATCCACGGGGAAGCGCGCCACCACGTGGTCCACGCCGGCCATCACGTCCTCGTAGTCCACGCCGCCCCAGCCGCCCCATGTGGCCCAGAGGAACTTCTCGCCGTACTCCGTGGATCCGCGCGGGTTGGTGTAGAGGACGGCCAGGCCGTTTGCGGCCATCCACTGGAACTGGAAGTTGAAGTCGGTGCCGTAGGCGCTGTGCGGGCCACCGTGGATGGCCAGCACCAGTGGCACGCGCGTGCCGCCGGCCGCGGCCGAGGGCAATACCACCCAGCCGTCCACCTGCGTGCCGTCCTTGCTCGCGAAGCGCACGCGTTCCGCAGGGCGCAGCGAGACCTCGCTGAGCAACGCCGCATTGACACGTGTCAGCTGCCGCTCACCCGAGCCGTCGAGGCCCGCGCTGAACGCTTCCCACGGCTGCATCACCGCCGACGATGCATAGGCCATGCGCCCCGTGGTCCAGCTGATGGAGACGTCCGAGCGCCGGCGTTCGCCGCTGGTCACCTGCTCGACGCGCCCGCCCGCCACCGGCACGCGAAACAGCTGCGTCGTGCCCGCCGTGCCGGCCGTGAAGTAGACATGTCGGCCGTCGGGGCTGGCCTGCGGCGCGCCTGGAATGAGGTCCCACTCGGCCGTCAGGTTGACGGGCGTGCCGCCGGTGGGCGCGAAGCGATAGAGATCCGTCGGCGATCCGTGCGACTGCTTCGCGGCGAGGATCTGGTTCAGGCTCTGCTCGCGGACCGCGACGATGGCGTCGCCCGTGCCTGTCCACACGGGCGCTCCGTGATCGAACCCGTCGTCGGTCACGCGCGCGACCGTGCCCGTCAGGGTGACCGTGAAGATGTCCGCGCGATCGTATGAGTACTCGTCGCGCTGGTGAGTGTCGGCTGCGAACGCCAGCGCGCCGGAATCCGGCCGCCACGCCGCCGCGCGGACATTGACGCCGAGCGTGGTGAGCTGCCGCGGCTCGCCGCCCTCGCGGGAGACGATGAAGAGCTCCTCGGGCGGAGTGGCGCTGGGATCACGGGGATCCGGCAGGTAGCCCCGGCCGTCGAAGCGCGCGTTCATCCAGTCGTACTTGCGGCCCTTGAACCGTTCCTCGATCAGCCGTTCGGCCTCGGTGAGCGTGGCGCCGCCGTTCCCGCCCGCGGGTTTCACGGCCTTCGTGAAGGCGACCCACTTGTTGTCGGGGCTGAACACCGGCGTCCCCTCCACGCCGGGAATCTGGAAGGCCTCGCCGCCGCCCTCGTCCATCCGCAGGAACCAGACGGATTCTTCCTGGGGCCCGCCGGCCGTGAACACCCGGCGGCGTGACGTGAAGGCCAGAAGCTTTCCATCCGGGCTCCAGCGCGGAGCGGAGGAGCTGAACGCCGGGTTCGTCAGGCGTCGAGGCGGCTGGTTCCCATCCGCCGGCACCGCCCAGATCTCGCTGTGCCGCCGGTTCTCGCTCTCGACGATGAACGTGCGGACGTACGCCACCGTGCGGCCGTCGGGGGAGATCGCCGTGCCGTTCACCGTCTCCACGCGGTAGTAGTCGGTGAGCGCCAGCGGCCGCGTCTGCGCCGAGGCCGCAACGGAGATCGTTCCGGCCATCACGAGGGTCAGCACGAGTTGCCGCATGATTGGCTTCTCCTCTTCTGCCTTCTGCCTTTTGCCTTTTGCCTTTTGCCTTGTGCCTTCTGCCTTACGCCTCGCTCATCACATACCTGGGAACGACCGGGTTGAGGTGCATGAGCAGGTCGTAGACCGACGCCCCGCACGCCTCCGACACGTCCTCGGGCCGCGACCCGTTCGTCCAGTCGAACATCGTCGCCACGTCGCCCATCTTCACGGTCTGCTCGGCGCCAACCTCGACGATGGTGTGGGAGGCCGAGACCGAGGCGATGACGGGGTAGAGACGATTGTTGATGCGGACGCGCGCGGCTTTCGCGGCCACGCGCGGCCAGCCGTCGGTGTGGCCGACGGGGATCGTCGCGATCCAGGTGTCCTGCTTGGCCATATAGGCGCGCTCGTAGCCCGCACTCGAGCCGGCGGCGAGCTTCTTCACGTAGACGACGCGTGCGCGGAGTGCCGCGGCGGGCCTGAGGTCCATGCGGGTGTCCTTGCGGAACTTCAGGTCCGGGTACACCCCGTACAGGATCATGCCCGTGCGGACCATGTCGAGCCACGCGTTGTCCAGCTGGAAGAACGTGTAGCTGGACGCGGCGTGGCGTCGGCCGAGGCTGACGCCGCCGGCGGTGAGCTCGCCGGTGAGCGCCTCGAAGCGCGTCAGCATCTCCTGGTCGAAGGCCTGGTCCTCGGTGAACGTCATCATCACGCCGGCGAGGCGCACGTTCTTCCGGCCCGCGAGATCCCTGATGAGCGCGGCGGCTTGGGCGTGGGGCACGCCGACGCGGCCGAGGCCCATGTCCACGCACGCGTGGATGTCCAGCGGCCGGGCGAGGCTGGCGGCGGCGCGCTCGAGGTCCGCGCCGATGGGCGTGTAGACCATCGGCATGATGTCCTTCGCGGTGAGCGTCGCCAGTTCCGCCGTGGTGAACGGTCCCATCAACAGCACGGGCTTCTTGATCCCCCGGTCCCGCAGGAGCACGGCTTCGTCCAGCTTCACGACGGCGAAGCCGTGGACCTCGGGGAGCGGCTCGAGGAGCTTCGCGACCGCGGGTCCGCCGAGGCCGTAGGCGTTGTTCTTGATGACGGCGAGGATGGGGCGCTTGCCGGCCACGCGCGCGACCTCGCGGACGTTGTGCGTGAGGTTGGGGGCGTGGACCTCGATCCAGGGGTCGAACGAGTCCGTGGGGTAGTCGCTGGGGCGCTGCGCGGCGGCCGCATGCTCGAGGGCGCGCGGAACCAGCGTGGAGGCGGCGGCGAGTGTCGTGGCGCCGAGGAAACGTCGTCGGTTCACGGGCGGAGTATAGCGCGCTCGCCGCTCAGTGGACTGTGCTCCGAGGGGCGCGGCGGGCCGAGGTTGGCTGCGCACTCCGGTCGAGCCCAAGCGGCGGGCCCGAGGTTGGTTGCACACTCCGGTCGAGCCCAGGCGCCAGGCCGAGGCCCTCGCCGCCGCGTGGCCGCTCGCCCGCTCGGACAACGTATCCTCCGGCGGTCCGCGGACTTCTATCCGCT
>CAZLBU010000283.1:0-3261 GCA_964557815.1 uncultured Bifidobacteriaceae bacterium
CGACTCGGTGACGGCCTCGAGCCGCGAGGGCTCGGAGTCGAGGTGCACGAACGCCAGTTCCCGCGTGTCGGGCGAGAACGCCGGCCGGCAGGCGCCGCCGCTCGTGCCCACCGTCCGCGTCTCGCCGGTGGCGAGCGTGACCAACTGGATCTTGAACCCGATGAGCAGCTGCGACGCGTAGGCCAAGTAGCGCCCATCCGGCGAGGTGGCGGGCATGATGGCGCGCGACAGGCCCGAGGTCACCCGCTCCACCCGTTTGTCTCCCAGCCACACGCGGTAGATCTCGCCTCGGCCGTTCCGCTCGCTGGTGAAGAAGACGCTCTGCGCGTCCGCTGCCCAGGCAGGGTCCTGGTCGGGCGCGGCGTGGTCCGTCAGGCGGAGGAGGCCCGAGCCGTCCGCATTCATCACGTAGATGTCGAAGTTGCCGCGTCCGCCGCGCGTGGAGCTGAAGGCGATGCGCCCGCCGTCCGGTGACCAGCTGGGCTCCTCGTCCATCCAGCTGCCGGGGTTTCCCACGCGGCGGATGGCGCGTGTCGCCACGTCGATGACGAAGATCCGCGAGGGGCCCTCGCGGTCCGACTGGAAGACGACCTCGCCGGCCGGACGCGGCTGCGTGGCGCGCGAGGCTACTTCCGGCAGAACGCCATGAGGTGCCAGCCCAGCGGCCGCACCCAGGACCGCGGCAGCGCGTTGAAGGTTCCGACGAAGCACGTGTTGAACACCCACCCCTTCCAGCCGGCGTGCAGGCGCGACTTCACCGGGAACCGCTCCGGGACGATGCGCACGTCGGCGAACGGCGCAAGGAGCGCGCGAAACTCGCCGATGGAGAACGTGCGCAGGCACGGCGCGTCCTCGTGCTCGAGCGCCACCTTCATGACCTTCGACAGGGCGTTCAACCACGAGATGCGGTTGTAGACCATGAAGATGGCCGTGCCGCCCGGCTTCAGCACGCGGTGACACTCGCGCACGAGCTTCGCCGGATCGGCCGTGTACTGTATGACGCCGTGGCCGTACACATGGTCGAAGCTGGCGTCGGCATACGGCAGCGCTTCGGCATTGGCCACGCTCAGCTCGACCGGCGCCAGGCCATGGAGCTCGAAGTTCCTCGCCGCCAGGTCAATCGCCGTCTTCGACAGGTCCACGCCCGTGACCAGCGCCCCGCCCCGCGCGAACCGCACGAGGTCCGTGCCGATGCCGCAGCCGACCTCCAGGAGCGTCTCCCCCTTGAAGCCGCCGAAATCCACCAGCTGGGGCAGGTAGCGGAGCTTGTCGAAGCGGTACTCGTCGAGGTCGTCGAAGAAGCCCAGCGTGCCCACGGGCTCGTCGGTCATCTCGAGGTCGTGGATGCGCTCGTTCCAATAACGCTGAATGTCGTCGATCATGGTCACTTCGGCCGCAGATGACGCAGCTGGCACAGATGGAAGGGCGTTCATGACGGCTGCGAGGGTGACGTCTCTCTTCTCATTCCGGCATCTGCGTCATCTGCCTCATCTGCGGCCCCACGTCGCCTGCGTCATCTGCGGCCCCACGTCACCTGCGCCTTCTGTCGCCCCACGGCCATCTGCGTTCGGGGTCTGAGTTGCCTATCGTACAATGAACGTTCGATGGTGCGCGACCTCCGCGCTCTGGCGGACACCCGGTTCGACGTACTCGTGATTGGCGCGGGCATCTACGGCGCGGCGACGGCGTGGGACGCGGCCGCGCGCGGACTGTCGGTGGCCCTCGTGGACCGCGGCGACTTCGGCGGCGCGACCTCGTTCAACAACCTCAAGACCCTCCACGGCGGCCTGCGGTCGCTGCAGGCGCTGGACTTCCGGCAGATGCGCCGCTTCATCCGTGAGCGGCGCGCGCTCGCCCGCATCGTGCCGCACCTGGTCCGGCCGCTCCCGTTCGTCGTGCCCACCACCCGGAACCCCAAACATAGCGCGCTGGTGATGCGCCTGGCGCTGGCCATCAACGACGTCGTGGCGCGCGACCGGAACGACGGCGTCTCGGACCCTGCCCTGCAGCTGCCGGAGGGCCGCGTGGTCTCCAGGAAGGAGGCCCTGCGCCTCAATCCGCTGGTGGCGCCCGGCGGCGTCACGGGCGGCGCCATCTGGTACGACTACCAGATGACCAACGCGGATCGCGTCACGCTGTCCTTCATCCGCTCCGCGGCCGGGGCCGGCGCGGTGCCGGCCAATTACGTGGCCGCGGACACGCTGATGGTCGAGAACGGCCGCGTGGTCGGGGCGCGCCTGCGCGACCGGCTCACCGATGCCTACCTCGACATGCGCGCGGCGGTGGTGGTCAACGCGGCCGGCGCGTGGGCGCCGGAAGTGGTGCGGACGCTGCCCGAGGGCGCGCGGGCCGTGCCCGCGCCGCGGCTCTCGCGCGCGATGAACGTTGTCGTGTCTCACCCCGCCCGCTCGCACGCGTGCGGCGGCGTGGTGGACGGGCGCTTCCTCTTCCTGGTCCCGTGGCGCGACGTGTCCATCCTCGGCACCAGCCACGATGCTCACGAGGGCGGTCCCGACGCCCTCACGGTCACCGGCGCGGACCTGGAGGCCTTCCTGGCCGACGGACGCCGCGCGTTCCCGGGCGCTGCCCTGGAACGAGCGAACGTACGGCTGGTGCATCGCGGGCTGCTGCCCATGGTCTCCGGGCAGGGCGCCCACGTGAAGCTCCTGCGCGAGAGCGCCGTCGTGGACCACACCGCCCACGGCGCTCCGGGACTGATCTCCATCCACGGCGTGCGCTACACCACGGCACGCCATACCGCCGAAGAGGCGGTGAACGCCGTATTCCGCGTCCTGGGCCACGGCAACCCGCCGCCCTGCCGCACCGATCACACGCCGCTCTGGGGCGGCGGCATCGGCGACGTCGGCGCCTTCGTGAAGAACGCGGCGGACGCCGGCGAGTCGCCCGTCTCGCCCGACACGCTGGCACGGCTCGCCGGGACCTACGGCACCGAGTATCACCGCGTGCTCAACATCGCGCGCGAGGCTCCCGCGCTGGGGACCCCCATCGGCGAGCACACCGATGTCACGGGTGCGGAGATCGTCTTCGCGGCGCGGCACGAGATGGCCATCACGCTGGCCGACGCCGTCATCCGCCGGACCGAGGCCGGGTCGGGAGGTCACCCCGGCGCCGATGCGCTGCAGCGCGCCGCGGCGCTGATGGCCTGGGTCCACGGCTGGGACGCGCGGCAGTTGGAGGAGGAAGTGGAGGCGGTGGAGGCGTTCTACCAATTGCCCGACTGACGGGGAGGGTGGGGGCGGT
>CAZLBU010000284.1:0-3255 GCA_964557815.1 uncultured Bifidobacteriaceae bacterium
ACCGGCGCTTCGCGCGAGACGCGCGCCACGCGGCCGTAGACGTACTCATCCGCGATCAGGTCGCCGATGACGACGACGGTGGCCGCCTTGAACTTCCGAACGATCTCTATCATCAGCGTTCAGTTCCCACCGCGCGAAGCGCGCCCACCGAGCCTAGCGAGGCCCACCGAGCGCAGCGAGGCCCACCGAGCGCAGCGAGGCCCACCGAGCCTAGCGAGGCCCAATCCCAGCGAGGCCTACCGAAGGCCCTGTCCCAGCACGAACGCGGCGGCGGCCATCAGGTTATCGCAGATGGCCTCCACGCGCTGTCCCTCGGGACGCCACTTCTCCTGGTCGCGGCCGTGCCCGGTGCGCAGCAGCACCGCGCGCGCACCCACGGCATGACCCATCTGCACATCCCGCCAGTGATCCCCGATCACCCACGAGCGCGCCAGGTCGATTCCGTGGCGTGCGGCCGCATCGAGGGGCATCGCCGTCCCGGGCTTGCGGCAGGTGCAGGGCGTGAGTAGCTCCGGCACCACCGCTTCGGGATGGTGCGGGCAGTAGCACCAGTCGTCCACGTGCGCGCCGGCGCGGTCGAGCCGCGCGGCCATGCGCCGATGCGTCTCCTCGACGAACGCCGCCGTCATCAGCCCGCGGGCGACGCCGCCCTGGTTGGTGACAACGATGATGGCGAAGCCGGCGCGCCGCAGCAGACGGATCGCATCGGCCGCGAACGGGTAGATGCGCAGCGCGGCAACGTCGGTGAGATAGCCGACGTCCTCGTTGATCGTCCCATCGCGGTCCAGGAAGACCGCCGCCCGCCCGCTCGCCCGCGTCTCGGCCATCCCGTCCATCCTCCCACGGCGCGGAGCGCCGCCCTGCCGTGCGAAGCACGGCCTGCCGCGCCGAAGGCGCGGCCCACCCGGCGGGCCCACCGCGCAAAGCACGGCCTCCTGCGCGAAGCGCGGCCCCTTCAGGCCCTACCCCATCACGTCGAGGACGGCGCGCGCGCTGACGCCCGTCATGCACCGGTGATCGATCGGGCATTCCCGCAGCATGCAGGGACGGCACCACACGTCGGTCGCCATGATGCGGGGCGTCGGCGAGCCCGGGCCGCTCGTCAGTGGCGACGTGCGGTGCTCGTTGGTGGCGCCGAAGATGGCCACGACCTTCGCGCCCACGGCGCCGGCCAGGTGCATGGCGCCGGAGTCGTTCGACACCACCGCGCGCGCGCCCTCGAGCACCGCGGCCAGCTCGGCCAGGCTCGTGCGGCCGCTCAGATCCACGAGCGGGGCGGAGGCCATGCGCGCGCTCCGCTCGACGATTTCACGGCACACGGGGGCGTCGGCGCGGCTGCCCACCAGCGCCACGGCCCACGAGCGTTCGCGCCGCACCAGCCCCGCGAGCTCCGCGAAGCGCTCCGGGGGCCACTGCTTCGCCTTGCCGTAGGCCGCGCCCGGCGCCAGCACCACGTATGGCCCGTCCGGCGCCGGCGAGGCCTCCAATGGTGGAGGCTCCACGCGAGCGAAGCGGGGACCGTTCTCGATGTCCAGGGCGGCCACGAGGGCCTGGTAGTAGTCCGCTGGTGGGCATATCCGCGCGGCTTCGGCGCGCTTCGCGTGAGCAGGCGCCGCCGCCCGTCGGTGGCGAGGCCCCAGCGCTCCGCGATGCCCGCGCGGGAGACGATCAGGGCCGATGCGAACGAGTTGGGAAAGAGCAGCGCCGTCTCGAACCCGCCGCCCGCGAGCGCGGCCGCGTCCTGCTTCCACGACGTCAGTGCGGCCAGGCCGCCGCGTCCCGGCAGCGCCAGCACGTCGTCCACGCCCTCGACCATCCGGAACAGCGCCGCCACCGACGCACGGGCAGCCACGGTGAGCCGCGCGCCCGTGAAGTGCCGGCGCACGTCGGCCAGCGCGGGCAGCGCCATCACCGCATCGCCCAGCCAGTTGGGGGAGAGCACGACGAGGTTACGGCACGATGGGTTCAAAGCACGAGAGGTTCAAAGCACGAGGGGTTCAAAGCACGAGGGTTCAGGTTCAAGGCACGAGGGTTCAAGGCACGGAGGTTCTTCACTCCTGCGCCGTGGGAAAGATACCTCGGGTTTCGGGTGCGGGGGCATCACGCCAGCGGCGGTGCATCCACAACCACAGGTCGGGGTGGCGGCGGACGTACATCTCCAGCACGTCCGTGCACCGCTGCGTGAACTCGTGGATGGCCTCGGGACCGTCGCCCGCCGGGGGCTCCACCGGTGGCTCGTAGACGAACTTGAAGCGGCCGCCGGGGAGCGGCAGGGCGAACACCGGGACGACCGGCGCGCCGGTGCGCAGCGCCAGCGCGGCCAGCGTGGAGGTCGTGGCGGCGGGACGCCCGAAGAAGCTCACCCAGATGGCGTCCGGGCTGTGCATGTGCTGGTCGATCAGCATCGCCACGCCGTGGCCGCCCGCCAGCGCCTTCAGCACGCGGCGCACCGCGCCCTGGCGGTAGATGCAGTGGTTGCCGGTGGCGCCCCGGATCTCCTCGAGCAGGACGTTCAGCCGCGGGTTGTCGAGCGCGCGAGCCAGCACGCCGATGGGCTCGAATGCCGCGCCGTGCTGGATGGCGTGCAACTCCCAGAAGCCGAAGTGGCCCGTGAAGAACAAGACCCCCTTGCCCTTTGCGTACGCGTGCCGCACGCGATCCGCGCCTTCGATCTCGACGAGCGCGGCGCGGGTGTCGGCCGGGAGGGCGCTGAAGCGCAGCAACTCCAGCAGCAGCTGGCCGAAGTGCCTGAAGGTCCCGCGGGCAATGGCCCGCCGCTCGGATGCGGAGCGTCCCGGGAAGCACGCGGCCAGGTTGCCGAGCGCCACGCGCCGGTGGGGGCGATCGAGGAGGTAGAAGGTCATGCCCAGCACCGAGCCCCAGGCCCGCACCAGCGGATCGGGCAGCCGGGAGACCAGCACGCGAACGAGGGCCACGGCCCGGTATTCGAGGGCGTGCCTCACGCGGGGGCTCCTGGATCGCGTCGGGAGGGAGTTGCGACGGGAGGGAGATCGCGACGGGAGGGACCCGAGCCGGGATTTCGCAGCACCGCCGCCACATTGTCGAACAGCACGTCGGGCGGATCGAAGGTCAGTGTCATCGGCACGCGGAAGATCGGGAACGGCTGCGGTCCTGCCTCCTCGAAGCGCACCGCGTCCTTGTCCGTCGTGAACACCGCCGCCGCGCCCGTCTCGGACACAGCCGCCGCGATGCGCGCCACGTCGCGCGCCGAGAAGGCGTGGTGATCCGGAAACG
>CAZLBU010000285.1:0-3222 GCA_964557815.1 uncultured Bifidobacteriaceae bacterium
AGATTTATGCGACCTCGAACTGAGTGGGTTGCTGAGCCTGATGCGGGTGCGTCGCGCCCGCGTACACCTTCACCTTGCGGAACATCGCGTCGCCGAGCTTCGACTTGGGCAGCATGCCGCGCACGGCCTCTTCCATGAGGCGCACGGGCTGGCGCTGGCGCACCACCTTGGCGCTCTCCTCGCGCAGACCGCCCGAGTAGCCGCTGTGGCGGCGGTAGAGCTTCTGATCTTCCTTGCGGCCGGTGAGCTTGACGCTGGCCGCGTTGATGATGACGACGTGGTCGCCCGTGTCGATGAACGGGGTATAGGTCGCCTTGTGCTTGCCCTGGAGCAGGCGCGCCGCATGGCTGGCTACGCGGCCGAGCACCTTGCCCTCGGCGTCGATGAGGTGCCAGCGGCTGGTCACGCTCGCCGGGGTCGCAACGTAAGTAGGCATGAATCGATTCCTGGGTACGGGTCCCTGCCGCCCCATCATCGGGCACGGCAAACCGAAATGATACGCCGAAGCAATCGGGATTGCAAGGGTGGGAACCGCCGGAACTCGTGGCGAGGGCGGGAGTTCCGGTCGAACGCGCGTCGACTCGGCGCCGTGCAGAGCCGGGCGGTTGCGGTCCCGCCTCCGCGGCAGGTGACCGCCAGATAGCAGCTCGGCTGTAGGCTGGTCTGTTCCTCCCCCGGTATGGCCCGATAAACCTCAACGAGTTCAATCCGCGATGGGCCGGGGGCATCCGGCAGGTGGCACCAGCAGTTTTCGTTAGTCACCTGCAATTTTGTAATCGAACGGATGGGTCTGTGCCACCCGCGGACGCGAACAACCAAGCCTCTTCGGCCAATTTTGTCGGCCCGGAGGCCTTGGGCCGAGCTGGTACCAGCTTTGCCCATGCGACCGGTGAACGAAGAAGCGGAGACACTCAATTGTTCTTTCGCCTGAGCAAAGGGTTGATCGGCCTCGACATCGGGTCCAGCGCCATCAAAGCCATCGAACTGAAGCCCGCCGGCAAGGGCTATCGCGTCTCGGCCGTCGGGGTAGAGCCCATCCCGCCCGACAGCATCGTGGATGGCGCCATCATCGACGGCGGGGCCGTGGCCGACGCGGTCCGTCGTCTGTTCGAGAACAAGCAGTTCAAGGCCAGGGACGTCGTCGCCTCCCTGTCGGGCAACTCGGTGATCGTCAAGAAGATCACCCTGCCCGCGATGACCGAGCAGGAGCTCGGCGAGGCCATCTACTGGGAGGCCGAGCAGTACATCCCCTTCGACATCCAGGACGTCAACCTGGACTACGAGGTGCTCACGCCGGCGACCGGGGCCGCGGGGCAGGGCACCATGGACGTGCTCCTGGTGGCGGCCAAGAAGGACAAGATCGCCGACTACACCAACGTCATCATGCAGGCCGGACGGACACCGGTCATCGTGGACGTCGATGCCTTCGCCCTGCAGAACGCCTACGAGGCCAACTACGGCTTCGAGGACGGCGTCATCGTGGCTCTGCTGAACATGGGAGCCGGCGCCACGAACATCAACATCCTCAACGGCTCGCAGTCGGTGTTCACCCGCGACATCTCCATGGGCGGGAACGCGTTCACCGAGGCCGTGCAGCGCGAGCTCGGACTGCCGTACGAACTGGCCGAACAGCTGAAGAAGGGCGAGGACGTCGACGGCGCGGCCTACGAGGACGCCCGCCCCGTGCTGAAGGCCATGACGGACAACGTCCTGCTCGAAGTCGAGAAGACGTTCGACTTCTTCAAGGCGACGGCGTCGAGCGACCGGATCGACCGGATCGTGCTGAGCGGGGGCGCGTCCCGCATCGAGGGGTTCGCCCAGGCGCTCGCCTCGCGTTTCCACACGCAGGTCGAGATGTTCGATCCGTTCCGCCAGGTGTCCATTGATCCGGCGAAGCTGGGCGTGGCCTCCGCCGAGGAACTGGCGCCCGTGGCCGCGGTGGCCGACGGGCTCGCACTGCGCAAGGTGGGCGACCGATGATTCGCATCAACCTGCTCGCGTCCGAGCGTCGCGCGGCCAAGGCCGCGTCGAAGGGGCTGCAGACGGCTCAGAAGCTGACGGTGGTCGGCAGCCTCATCCTCGTCCTCGCCGCCCTGGGCATCGGGTGGCGCTATTGGGCGCTGGGACAAATGGTGGCCACCGCCGACCGGCAACTGACCGAGGCACGGCGTGAGGAACAGCGGCTGGCCGAGATCCTGAAGGAGGTCGCGGAGTTCGAGGCGCGGCGGACCCAGCTGGAGCAGCGCGCCTCGCTCATCGACGAACTCCGGCGGGGCCAGAGCGCGCCGGTCCACATCGTGGACCAGGTGAGCCGCGCCCTACCGGACATGATGTGGCTGACCGGCCTCAAGCAGCAGGGGTACGACGTCACCATCGAGGGGCGTTGCCTCTCGCTCACGTCGCTCTCCGATTTCATCGGGAACCTCGAGGCCTCTCGGTATTTCAAGCGGCCGGTCGAGATCCTGTCGAGCGAGGTCGTGTCGGGGCAGGGCGGCGGTCCGGAGACCATCCGGTTCTCCATCCGCGGGTCCTTCCAGATGGCCGGCATCGACCAGCTTCCGGTGGCGACGCCGGCGAAGGGCCGCCCCGCGGCGAAGGGAGGTCCCCGTGGCTAGCCTCGGGATGGGGAAGCTGCCCTGGTACGGACAGCTGGGCGTGTTCGTGCTCCTCGCGCTGGGGGCGGCCGGCGCCTTCTACTACCTCTACGAGATGCCGCAGCAGGAGATTCTCACGGCGAAGACCCGCGAGCTGGAGGCGATTCGCGCCCGCAACGCCAAGGGGAGCGAGACCGCACGGCAGCTGCCGGCCTTCCGGGCGCAGGTGGCGGATCTCGAGGCCCGGCTCGAGGCGCTCAAGCCGATCCTGCCCGAGGAAAAAGACGTGGGCGATCTGCTGCGCCGGATCCAGACCCTGGCAACCCAGTCGAACCTGACGATTCGCGGGTTCCGGCCGCAGCCCATCGCGACCCGGGAGCTCCACGCCGAGTGGCCCATCGGCCTCGAACTCGAGGGCACGTACCACAGCCTGGGCGCGTTCCTCGATCGCGTGAGCCGCTTCCCGCGCATCATCAACGTGGGCGACCTGAACATCACGTCGAAGAACGACCAGACCGCCGCCTCCACGATCGAGGTGTCGTGCACGGCCACGACCTTCGTCCTGGTCGATCAATCCGCGGCGCCAGCCGCCACCACCAAGGGGACGCCGGCGAAGAAGGCCGCACCC
>CAZLBU010000286.1:0-3197 GCA_964557815.1 uncultured Bifidobacteriaceae bacterium
ATCGCTCGTCCGAAGCCGCCGGCTGCACGAGCACGCGGCGCGCCGAGTGGTCCACGAGCGGCCGCCAGCTGTTCACGCGCGGCACGGTCTCCTGCACGGGGCAGCCGGATCGCCGTCTCTCGGGGCTCTCGATGATCCTGCCAGGCCCGACCTGGGTGGACGTGCAGATGGTGGAGGTCAACGACCGCCGCAGCGTCCGTGTGCGCCGCTACGGGCTGTCGCGCGAGCAGGCCCGGGCCGGGGGCCGCGCCGCCGCCTCGATGGGCAGCCCCGCGCCTCTCGCCCGGTGGTCGCTGGACGAGGTCAAGGAAGCGAGTCGCAAGACCTCCCCAGAGGTGCTGCAGGCCGCGCTCATCGAGGTGGGCACGAAGTTCCCGCTCGACGGCCGCCGGCTGGTGGATCTCACGAAGGCCGGCGTGGCGGACAGCGTCGTAGACGTGATGGTGGCGCTCACCTTCCCCGAGAAATTCGTCATCGATCGGCCCACGTACACCGCCGGCGGCGGGGGCTGGGCCGGCCCCTACGGCGGCGGCCCCTGGGTGGATCCGTGGTCGGTGGCCGGCCAGTACGGGTGGTTGTCGATGTACGCGCCGTTCGGCTACCAGTACTACGGTCTCTACGACCCCCGCTACGGGCCCGGCTGGGGCTGGGTCCCCGTCACCGGCCCCGTGGTCGGCACGCCGGAGGATTCCGACGGCCGGGTCGTGAACGGCGCCGGCTACACGCGCGTGCGTCCGCGCCAGCCCGACCCGGTTCGTGTCAACGCCGGCGGCGTCGTGGACCGCTCGGGCGGATCGTCAGGCGGCTCTGCTGGCGGTTCGGGCTCGGGCGGCTCGAGCTCGGGCGGCTCCGGCGGTGTGAGCACGGGCGGCTACTCTTCGGGCGGAAGCGGTGGAAGCGGCGGTGGTGGCCGCACCGCCGTGCCGCGCCCCCCGGGTGGCAGCAACTGAACCGAACACCAGGTCCCCATCTTTCGGAGAACCCGCACATGACTGGTCCACTTCCCATCGGCGCCGACGCGCCCGACTTCGAAGCCATCACCACCGAGGGCAAGATCCGCTTCCACGAGTGGCTGGGCGACTCGTGGGGCGTGCTCTTCTCGCACCCCAAGGACTACACGCCCGTCTGCACCACGGAGCTGGGCGCCGTGGCGCGCACCAAGCAGGAATTCGAGAAGCGAGGCGTCAAGGTGATGGGCCTCAGCATCGACCCGATCGAGAGCCATCACGGTTGGGCGAAGGACATCGAAGAGACGCAGGGCACGGCGCTCAACTTCCCGATGATCGCGGACTTCGACCTGAAGGTCGCGAAGCTGTACGGCATGCTGCCCGCCGACGCGCAGGACACCTGCGAGGGCCGCACGCCAGCCGACAACGCCACCGTCCGCAACGTCTACGTGATCGGTCCCGACAAGAAGATCAAGCTGGTGATCTCGTACCCGATGAGCACGGGCCGCAACTTCGACGAGGTGCTGCGCGTCATCGACTCGATCCAGCTGACGGCGAAGCACAAGGTGGCGACGCCGGCCAACTGGGAGCCGGGCCAGGACGTCATCATCCTGACCTCGGTGTCCGACGCGGAGGCGCAGAAGCAGTATCCGCAGGGCTGGAAGGCACTCAAGCCGTATCTCCGCATCGTCCCGCAGCCCCGGGGGTGAAACCGCTCGAAGCGAAGTATCCTGAGAACACAAAATGGGCGACGAAGTCGAGGCGCCCCGGATGGTCCCGGGACGCCTCGATCCGCCTGGAGGAGCAATGACGCGACGACTGATGTTAGCGACGAGCGCGGTGGCAGTGGCCGCGAGCCTTGGCTACGCGGCGGTGGCCGCGCAGTCGAAGCCGGCGGCTGGCCTGCCCAGCGTTTCGGTCTTCAAATCCCCGACTTGAGGGTGCTGTACCGCCTGGGTGGACCACCTCCGGGCGAATGGCTTCCAGGTGGAAGCCCGGGACGTCTCAGACGCGCAATTGAACGCCGTGGCTGTCCAGGGCGGCGTGAGCGACGACCTCCGGTCGTGCCACACGGCCAAGGTGGGCGGCTACACGGTGGAGGGCCACGTGCCCGCCGCCGACATCAAGAAGATGCTGGCCGAGAAGCCGGCCATCGCGGGCATCGCGGTGCCGGGAATGCCGATCGGCTCCCCGGGCATGGAACAGGGCGGCCGTAAGGAGCCCTTCGACACCGTCGCCTTCACCAAGGACGGGAAGAAGACGGTCTACGTGCGGCACAGGTAGGGTCGGGTTCTGGGGTTCTGGGGTTCTGGGGTTCTGAGGTGCTCGGAACCCCGGCACCCCTGCACCGTTGCACCCCTGCACCCTTGCACCCCTGCACCCCTGCACCCCGCCTACCCTATCCCCTCACCTCCTCGAGCACCTCCCCAAGATCCTCCACGAGCGCGTCAATCTGCGCGGCGTGCGTCCGGAAACTGAGCACGCACACGCGTCCCAGGTAGCGCCCGCGCGCAACTGCGCCGGTGACCATCACGCGCCCGCGCGCGGTCGTCCGCTCCATCAGGGCTCGCGTGGCGGCGTCTTCCTCCACCAGGGTGGCGCCTGGCCACGACACGTGGAACGCGAAGAGCGACAACTCCGGCGGCGCGTCGACGATGATGCCCGGGAGCGCTGAGATGCGGTGGTACGCATCGAGCGCCAACGCGCGCTTCTCGGCGATGGCCGCGCGGTAGGCCGCTGCGCCGTACATCTTCACCGACAGCCAGACGCGCAACCCGGGAAACCCTCGCGACAGTTCCGGCCCGTGCTGGCTGGGATCGTAGAAGTCCTCCGGGTGCGGCATCGCGGGCAGGTAGTCGGCCGTGGCCTCGTGCGCCGCGCGCAGCGCCGCGCCGTCGCGGACCAGCAGCGCACCTGTTCCATACGGGAGGAACATGCCCTTGTGCGGGTCAAGGGTCAGCGAGTCGGCCCGCTCGATTCCCTTCAGTACCGGCCGCACGTCCTCGCACAGGTTGAAGAACGCGCCGTAAGCGCCGTCCACGTGGTGCCACAGCCCCTCGGCGGCGCAGACCTCCACGATCGCGTCGAGCGGATCCACCGCCCCTGTGTTCGTCGTGCCGGCGCTCGACACCACGGCAAACGGCAGCAGTCCCTCCGCGCGGTCGCGCGCAATCGCCTCCCGCAGCGCGCTCACCGGAAGACGGAAAGCCGCGTCGCATGGAATCGCGCGAACGCGGTCGGGCATGATGC
>CAZLBU010000287.1:0-3181 GCA_964557815.1 uncultured Bifidobacteriaceae bacterium
TCAGGCCCCAAGTCCCAAGTCCCAAGTCCCAAGTCCCAAGTCCCAAGTCCCAAGTCCCTGTATACTCACAAATAGCTGATGTACTTCGACTTCGACGATCGCTACTCCGACGTCGAGCCCGTCGGGCGCGCCATCAACCTGCGCGATGGCGTTGTCGTGTCTGTTCTGGTTCACGCCATCATCATCGGGGTGCTGCTCTACGCTCCGGCGTTCCTCCCGGAGCGCCCGCTCGCTGCCGAGGACGAGATCGTGCGCCTCGAGCGAGAGCCCGAAGCCGAGGCGCCCCGGTTCGTCTTCGTCCAGCCACGGCTGGATACGCCGTCGCCGAAGCCTCCGGAGCGGGCGGAGCTGTCGGATATCGACCGCCAGGCGCGGAACCGCGAGCGCGCGCCGGTAATCGACAATCCGATGCCCTTCGCCCGTGGGAACTCGACCGAGCGCGTGGAGTCGATGCCGGACGAGCGGGCACGCGGGCGCGGCCCCGCTGAAGAGCCCGCTCCCGAGGCGCCGCCGCAGGTGGAAACGCCAGAGCAATCGCTCGAGCCGGCGAAGGACGGCCGTCTGGCGATGCAGCAGCCCCAGCGCGCGCAGCCGCCGCCGGGGGGACAGCTCGGGGAGGCGCTGCGCAACCTGCAGCGCTACGTGGACAAGGAGTCCTTCAACAACCAGAGCGGCTCGTCGCAGGAGTTCGGGCCGCTGCAGTTCGACACCAAGGGCGTCGAGTTCGGGCCGTGGGTGCGCCGATTCGTCGCACAGGTGAAGCGGAACTGGTTCGTGCCATATGCCGCGATGTCGCTGCGCGGGCGGGTAGTGATTACCTTCTACGTGCACCGTAATGGCGCGCTCACAGACGTGACCGTCATCTCGCCCTCGGCCGTGGACTCGTTCAACCTCTCGGCGCGCAATGCCCTGCTGGCGTCGAACCCCACCGAGCCATTGCCGCCCGAGTATCCGGACGACAAGGCGTTCTTCACCGTCACGTTCTTCTACAACGAGTCGCCGGACGGCCGCACGCAGGGGCAGTAGGGCGGCCGATGAGACACCTGCTGGCGGTGCTGGGGCCCACGGCCACCGGCAAGAGCGCGCTCGCCCTGGCCATTGCCGAGCGGGCCGGCGGCGAGATCGTCAACTGCGACTCCACGGCCGTCTATCGCGGGTTCGACATCGGCACCGACAAGGTGCCCGCGGCCGCCCGGCGCGGCATTCCGCATCACCTGATCGACATCGTCACGCCGACCGCCGACTACAACGCGGCGGACTTCGCGCGCGACGCGGCACGGGTGATTGGCGAGATCCATGGGCGCGGCCACCTGCCGATCCTGGTGGGCGGCACCGGGTTCTATTACCGGGCCCTCACGCGGGGCCTCTTTCCCGGTCCCGGCAAGGACGACGTGATTCGCGCCCGGCTGGATCGGCTGGCCGGCCACCACGGTCCCGAGCGCCTGCATCGCCTGCTGCGGCGCGTGGACCCTGAATCGTGGGCGCGCATCCAGCCGCGGGATCGCAAGCGCGTCGTGCGGGCGCTGGAGGTCTACTTCCAGACGGGGAAGCCGCTGACGTCGCACTTCGCCGACACGGTGTCCCCGCTCGGTCCCGGCGTCGCGGTGACGGCCGTTGCCCTGCGGATGCCGGCGGAGGCCCTGGGCGAGCGCCTGCGGCGGCGCGTCGCTCAGCAGTTCGAGGCGGGCCTGCTCGACGAGATTCGCGCCAATCTCGCCGCCGGCGTGCCCGAAACTGCACGGCCTTTCGGAGGCCTCGTCTACCGTCAGGCGCTGGAACACCTGCGCGGCGTCCGCGACGAGGCGGCGACGCGGGAGCTGATTGCACGGGAGAACCGCCGCTACGCGCGGCGCCAGTTGATCTGGTTCCGCAAAGAGCCTAGGCTTATGTGGTTTGACGGCCCCGGCGAATCTGCGGAGGTGCAGGCCCGCGTCTTTGAATGGCTGGCCGAACGGGGCCTGTTGCAGTCCTAAGGAGTTGTGCCGCGATGGCAGACACGAAGACCGGCGCCCCGAACATCCAGGACGTCTTCCTCAACTACGCTCGTCGTGAGAAGCTCGCCGTCGTGCTCCACCTGCTCGACGGGCGGGAGTTCGAGGCGCGCATCAAGAACTTCGATCGCTTTGCGCTCATCGTCGAGCACAACGGCATGGACCACCTCGTGTTCAAGCACGCGATCGCGACGATTCGCACGCCGCGCAGCGTGCCGAACTACTTCTCGTCCCATCATCCCTGAGGCGTGTTCCGCCGCGCCATCGTCATCGTGCTCGACAGTGTGGGCGCCGGCGAACTGCCCGACGCCGCGCTGTACGGTGACGAGGGCAGCCACACGCTGGGCCACATCGCCGAGCGGTCGGCGCTCGACGTGCCCACCCTGGCGGCGCTCGGGCTGGGCTGCGCGGTGGCGCTGCACGGCGTCCCATGCCCGACGTCGCCTCGCGCGTCCTTCGGGCTGATGGCGGAGCGGTCGGCCGGCAAGGACTCGGTCACGGGCCACTGGGAGCTGATGGGGCTCGTGCTCGATCGCGCGTTCCCGACCTTTCCAGAAGGCTTTCCCGCCGGCATGATCGAGGCCTTCGAGCGGCGCATCGGCCGCCCGGTGCTCGGCAACGTCGTCGCGTCGGGCACCGCCATCATCGACCAGCTGGGGCCCCGGCACCTCGAGAGCGGCGATCCGATCGTCTACACCTCGGCCGACAGCGTCTTCCAGATCGCGGCGCACGAGGAGATCGTGCCGGTGCCGCTGCTCTACGAGTGGTGCCGCGCGGCGTATGAGATCGCGGTGGACGGGGCCGGCATCGGGCGCGTGATCGCGCGGCCGTTCGTGGGCACCCCCGGCCGGTTCACGAGAACCGCGAACCGCCACGATTTCGCCATGCCGCCGCGGGGCGAGACGCTGCTGGACGCGATGACCGGGCGGGGCCACCACGTCACCGCGATCGGCAAGATCGGCGACCTCTTCGCCGGCCGTGGCATCACCGCGTCGTTCCCGACGACGAGCGACGCGCACGGGATGGAACTACTGGAGGCCCGGATGGTGGACCGGGACGCCGGCCTGGTCTTCGTGAATCTCGTGGATTTCGATACGCTGTATGGGCACCGGAACGACGTGGCGGGGTACGCGCGGAACCTGGAACGCTTCGACGCGCGGCTGGCGAGCGTGTTGTCGCTCCTGCGCGAG
>CAZLBU010000288.1:0-2675 GCA_964557815.1 uncultured Bifidobacteriaceae bacterium
GGTGGTCGCCGCGACCCGGCGCCGCTGGCTGGATCGTGACTACTGGGTCGCCGTCGCGCTCGCGGCGTTCGTGGCCATCGGGTTGACGGTGCCTTTCTTCGTCCCCTATCTCGAGATCCAGCGAGAGACCGGCTTCGCGCGCACCCTGGAGGACGCGCAGATGTACTCCGCCGACACTGGCGCATGGCTGGCCTCGTCTGCCTGGGCTCACCGGTGGTGGCTGCCGTGGATCGAGCCGTTCAACGAGGTGCTCTTTCCAGGCATCCTCACGCTGCTGCTCGGCACCGCGGGCATGGTCATTGCCCTGCGGCATGCACGCGATCGGGAACTGCTGGTGTTCTATGGGCTCGCCGGCGTGCTGGCGTTCTGGCTGTCCTTCGGCCCCGAGGCGGGCCTCTACACCGTCTTCCACAACACCATCCCCGTCTTCTCCTTCCTTCGCGCGCCGGGTCGCATTGGCATCGTCGTGGTGATGTGCCTCGTGGTCTTCGCGGGCGTCGCGGTTCGCGCCCTGGTCGGTGCGCGCCCGCGCGCCGCGCTGTGGGCCGGCGCGATGGCCCTCGCGGCGGCCGCCGAACTGACGCACGCGCCACTGAGGGCCTTCCGCGAGGTCGCACCCTTCCCGGCCGCCTACCGCGTGCTGGCCATGCAGCCGGCAGGTCCCGTGGCCGAGTTCCCGTATTTCTACCAACGCAGCGACTTCCCCCGGCATGCCATCTACATGCTGAACTCCACCACCCACTGGATGCCGCTCGTCAACGGCTACAGCGATCACATCCCAAGAGAGTTCCGCGATGACGTCGTGCCCCTCAGCTCCTTCCCCACGCGCGACTCGTTCAGAATCCTGGGCCGGCTCGGTGCACGATACGTGGTCTTCCACCTGAACATGTACGACAGGCGCTCGCGCGAGCGCCTGATCGAGCGGATCGACACCTACCGCGAGTATCTCCGCCCGCTCGTGAAGGAAGGCGACGTGTGGCTCTTCGAGATCGTCGGCTTCCCGAACTAGCGCTCTTCGCCGCCGCGGCCATCCTGCACACGTGGCCGCTGGCGAGCGCGCCTGGGACGTGGGCCCGCGTGGACAACGCCGACACGGCGCTCAACGCCTGGGCCATCGCCTGGGTCGGCATGGCCCTGCTGCGCGATCCGCTGAACCTGTTCAACGCGAACATCTTCTACGCCGAGCCGCGCACGCTCGCCTTCTCGGAGGTCATGCTGCCCCAGGCCATCCTCGGCGCGCCGCTCACCTGGGTCGGTCTCGATCCCGTGCTCGTCTACAACCTCCTCGCGCTGGCCGGCTTCGCGCTGAGCGGCTTTGCCATGGCCTGGCTGGTCTCACAGTGGACCGGCGACCGCGCCGCGGGTGTCGTGGCGGGCCTGGCGTACGCCTTCAACGCACACATCCTCGTGCGATTCGGGCACCTGCAGGCGATGCACGTCCAGTACCTGCCCCTGGCGCTCTTCGCCCTCGACCGGCTGCTGGCCGTCCCGCGGGCACGCTGGGCGCTGATGCTCACCGCGGCGTGCGTGCTGCAGGCCCTGACGTCCAACTACCCGCTCGTGATGACGGCCATCGCGATGGCGGCCGCCGCGGCGGTTCGACCCGAGGCGTGGCGGCCCGCACAGCTGGGCGCGATTGCGCTGGCGGGCCTCGCGGCCACCGTCCTGCTCGCCCCGTTTCTCTATCCTTACTGGCTGGCGCACACCATGCAGGGGCTCGTGCGCACCTTCGACGACGTAACGATGTACTCGGCCACCTGGCGGGACTGGCTGTCCACGGGCGGCACGCTGCATCACCGGCTGTGGAGCCACCGCTGGTTCGGCTCGAACTCGGCGCTCTTCCCCGGGATCACCGTCACCCTGCTGGCGCTCGGCGCCGGCGCCTCGGGACGCGCCTGGCGCGATCCGCGAGCCCGCATGGCGCTGGCCATCGGCGTCGCCGGCCTCGCGCTGTCGTTCGGCGCCAACCTTCCGGGGTATCGACAGCTGTACGAGCTGGTGCCCATCCTGAAGGGCATCCGGGTCGTGTCGAGGTTCGGGTGGCTCACGCTCTTCGCGCTCCCCGTGCTCGCGGGTTTCGCGCTGGCGGCGATGCGCACGCGGGCGAGCCGCGCCGTGGGCACCGCCCTGGCCGTGGGCGCCGGGCTGCTCGTCACCGTGGAGGCGCTTCGCGCGCCGATGGGCTTCACGGTGTACGAGGGCATCCCGCGCATCTACGATCGCGTGGCCGAGATGAACGACATCGTGCTGGCCGAGCTGCCGTTCCCCCCGCGCGGGGCCATCCAGGACAACGGGCCGAGCGTGCTCTACTCGGCCTGGCACCTGAGGCCGCTCCTGAATGGTTACAGCGGTTTCACGCCGGCCAGCTACACGACCCACGCGGAGGTGATGCGGCAATTCCCCACGCCCGACGCCGTGCGGTCGCTCGGCGCCCTCGGCGTCACGCACGTGCTCCTGCACAAGCGCCGCGTGCCGGCGGAGCTGGTCCGCCAGGCAGCGGAGAGCCGCGACCTGGCCCTGGTCGCCGACGAAGGCGACCAGGTGCTGTACGCGTTGTCGAGCGGAGGCCGGTGATGCGCCGGGCCGCGGCCCTGCTCGCGGCGTTCGTCGCCATGGCCGTGCTGCACACCTGGCCGCTGGCGAGCGACCTGGGTGGCCTCTCGCGGCTCGACAAC
>CAZLBU010000288.1:2685-3130 GCA_964557815.1 uncultured Bifidobacteriaceae bacterium
GGATCATCGCCTGGGTCGCGCACATCCTGCCGCGCGCTCCCCTGAACCTGTTCGACGCCCCGATCTTCCATCCCGAACCGCTGACGCTCGCGTACTCCGAGCACCTGCTCGTCCCGTCCCTGATGGGCGCACCGCTGCTCTGGGCCGGTCTCTCGCCGGTCGTCGCCTACAACCTGCTGGCACTCGCCGGCCTGGCCTTCTCGGGCTGGGCCATGAGCCTGGTCATGATCCGATGGACTGGCAGCGTGACCGCGGGAGTCGTCTCGGGCCTGCTCTACACCTTCAATGCGCACCAGCTCACACGCATCCCGCACCTGCAGGCCCTGCACATCGAATTCGTCCCGCTGGCGCTGTACGCAATGGACAACGTGATCACAGGGGTTCGCACGGGGGTTCAAAGCACGGAGGTTCAAGGCACGGAAGTATCTGCGCCATCTGCGCCATC
>CAZLBU010000289.1:0-3054 GCA_964557815.1 uncultured Bifidobacteriaceae bacterium
CACCCTGATTGCCGGCACCATCTACTGGCCGATCCTCGCCGGCGTGTTCGTCGCCCTGCTCGACGCGCTCGGCGTCCGCACCGCGGGCGTGCTGGTCCAGCGCGTGGCGCAGTTCGTGCCGAACCTGGTGCTGGCGGTCGGGGTGCTGGTCTTCGGCTCGCTGCTGGCGCGGGTCGTCGGCGGGCTGGTCTACAGTTACCTGGCCAACATCGGCAGCGGCGTCGCCGAGCCGGTCGGGGCCCTGGCCCGCTGGGCCCTGCTCGTCTTCGTCGTCTTCATGGCGGCCGAGCAGCTGGCCATCCAGACCGCCGTCCTGGTCTCGGCCTTCCAGATTGCATTCGCGGCGGTGTGCCTGGCCGCGGCGCTCGCCTTTGGCCTCGGAGGCCGCGACTGGGCGGCGCAGGTCATCGCCCGCTATACACGGAGGTAGCCCCGGAGTGATTATCGACTGCCACACGCACCTGAACTACTACGAGGACGAGACCGTCGACGCCCTTCCCATCTGCATCGAACGGCTGCAGACGACCATGCGGCGCAACCGGGTGGACGTGGCCATCGTGCTCACGTCGTACAAGGTGGTGCCCGGCCGTCCCTCGGCCCGGGCCGTGGCCGAGGCCACGCGCCACCTTCCCAACATCCATGTCGTGGCCGGCATCTCGTGGACCACGTTCTGTGACGCGGACGTCGCCGAGCTGCGCTCGCTGCTCGAGGCGGGGGCCATCAAGGGCCTGAAGCTCTACCCGGGATATGAGCCGTTCTATCCGGCGGACCCCAAGCTGGCGCCGGCGTACCACCTCGCCGAGGAGTTCGACGTCCCGGTGATGATCCACACGGGCGATACCTACGCGCCGACGGGCAAGGTCAAGTACGCGCACCCCCTCCACGTGGATGAGGTGGCCGTGGACTTCCCGAAGGTCAAGTTCCTCATCTGCCACCTGGGGAACCCGTGGTTCCGCGACTGCATGGAGGTGGTCTACAAGAACGACAACGTCTACACCGACATCTCCGGCCTGACGCTGGGCGAGTTCACCGACCGCTTCGAGGCCTACATGCGGCAGCAGCTGAAGGAGATGATCCTGTGGGGCGTGAACCCCAACAAGGTACTGTACGGCACGGACTGGCCGCTGGCGACGATGGAGTCGTATCTCCAGTTCATGGACGAGCTGCGCCTCCCGGCGCGGGACAAGAACCTGTTCTTCTACGAGAACGCCGCGACGCTGTTCAAGCTGGACGTCAAGCCCGAACCGCTGGGCTTCGGGTCGCTGCTGCGGGGAATCTGAAGGGGAAGGCAAAAGGCAAAAGGCAAAAGGGAAAAGGCAAAAAGGGAAAGGCAGAACCGGAGCCTTCTGCCTTCTGCCCTTTTGCCTTTCCCTTAAGTAGTCCTGGTCTCCCCTCCGGCTTCGTAGTGAATCTGGTAGAGATCCCGCCGGCGGTCTTCCCACGTGAGCCCGGCCCCCTTGCGGCGCTGGCGCCGCAGCATCTCCAGATCGACCTCAGCGAAGATCACTGTCTCGATGTTCGGCTGGCACTCCGCCGCGATGCCATCCCGGCTGAAGTAGAAGTCCGACGGCGCCATGATGGCCGACTGCGCGTAGTGGATGTCGGCGTGCTCGACTTCCGGGAGGTTGCCGATGCAGCCCGCGAGGACGAGGTACACGGGATTCTCGATGCATCGTGCCTGCGCGCAGTAGCGCACGCGCAGGTAGTCGTGCCGCTCGTCGGTGTTGATGGGCACGAAGAGGATCTTCGCGCCCTGGTCCACCGCCATGCGGCCCAACTCCGGGAACTGCGCATCGTGCCCCACCAGGATGGCAATCCGCCCCCGGTCGGTTTCGATCGTGTTCAGGCGCTCGCCAGGCTGCACCCCCCACCACCGCCGCTCGGGCGGCGTGATGTGCAGCTTCCGCTGCTTGTCCACGGCGCCGTCCCGGCCGAAGAAGTACGCGGTGTTGTACAGCTTCTCGCCCTCCAGCTCGAAGAGGCTGCCGCCGACGATGTTGAGGTGGTACTTGATGGCGAGGCCGCTGAAGAGCGCCAGGTACTGCGGGGTGAATTCCGCCAGCTTGCGGGCCGACTTGCCCGGACGGTCGGCGCGGATGGTGGACAGCAGCTGCGTGGTGAAGAGCTCGGGGAACAGCAGGAAGTCGGCCCGGTAGTCCGAGGCCACGTCCACGAAGAACTCGCACTGCTTGGCGAACTCGTCGAAGCCGCCGATGCGGCGCATCTGGTACTGGACGGCCGAGAGACGCACCGGGCTCGACGGCCGGAGCAGCTGCCGGCGGTGAGCCGGCACGTAGTCGTAGTTGGTCCACTCGAGGTACGTCGCGTAGCCGCGCGATTCGCTGTCCGCAGGGAAGTAATTGGGGATGAGCCCCTTCAGCACGAAGCCGTTGGAGAGCTGCGGCGTGAGCACGGGGTCCACGAGCACCTTGTTGATGACCCGCTCGACGTACTCGCTGGCCGTCATCTTGTCGGCATGCGCACCGTAGCCCGGGATGCGGCCGCCGATCATGATGCCCACCAGGTTCCGGTCCCGCGCGATCTGCTTTCGCGCGTTGTACAGGCGGCGCGAAAGCTTCAGGCCCCGGTAATCGGGCTCCACCATGATCTCCATCCCGTACAGCGTGTCGCCCAGGGGATCGTGGTTGCGGATGAAGCCGTTGTCGGTGCTGGCCTTCCAGTCGTGCCAGTCGCTGTGCGTGGACGAGTCCACGATGAGGCTGCTGGACGACCCGACGATGCGTCCGTCCACCTCGATGACGATCTGTCCCTCGGGGAAGATCGCCAGCTGGCTGACGATCTGCTCCCGTGCCCACGGTTTCATTCCCGGAAAGCACTTCAGCTGCAGCGCGACCAGCGCGTCGAAGTCGTTCATCGTGAGCGGGCGCAGGCGCACCCGGCCCTCGAACGGTTTCTTGTCGGGCTCGCTCATTTGGCAGCCATCATATGACGGGCGTCATGGCGCGCGCGACCGGGGGAGGCAGGATCAGGTGCGGGCGGGTGCGAACAGGTGCGGGCAGGTGCGAACAGGTGCGGGCAGGTGCGAACAGGTGC
>CAZLBU010000290.1:0-1674 GCA_964557815.1 uncultured Bifidobacteriaceae bacterium
CCGGCGCTCGCCGCCGGAGAGGACATAGGCGGGCGAGGCGGCCAGAGCCGTCAGCCCCAGTTCGGCCAGCAGGGCCTGCGCGCGCTCCCGCCGCTCGGCCGCGCCGAGGGGCAGGGTCTCGAGAATGGCCAGGATGTTCTGCTCCACGGTGAGGCCGCGGAAGATGGACGGCTCCTGCGGGAGGTAGCCGATACCCTTGCGGGCGCGCACGTACATCGGATCGTCGGTGACGTCGGCCCCGTCCAGCAGCACCCGGCCCGAGTCGGGCGCCGTCAGGCCAACCGCCATGTAGAAGGTCGTGGTCTTGCCGGCGCCGTTGGGGCCGAGCAGGCCGACGACCTCCCCGGAGTTGACCTCGAGGCTGACGCCCTTCACCACCGTGCGACCGCCGTACGATTTCGTGAGTTCCTGGGTCCGGAGGCTGGACATCTACTGGTCTGAATGGTCGATCCCCACGGCGGCCGTTCCGCAGGAACCGCCGGGGCACGGTCCCCGAGCACGTTGCCTGGAACTGTCGAAACGGTGGATACGCTCCATTAGTCGGGGGGCCTGGCGGCGCACTTGCCGCCGCGGGTCTCGGTACGCACTTCCTCGTTGCCGTCGATGATGACTCTATCGGACGACCGGAAGAACGTCAAAGTGCGGCCGGCCGACTCGTTGCACTCGTCGATGAAGCGGCCCGGCGCGCCGGTGATCTCGTAGCGCTGATCCGCGGGGCGATAAGTGAGCGCCGCGCCCGAGGCGCTGCGCTTGTCGAGCGTCACCTGCACGCTGCCGCGCGCGTCGAGCCGATCCAGCCGATTCTCGCCGGCCGCGAGCAGCAGCTCGATGTGATCGGCCTGCAGGTCGCCCTGTTCGCCGTTGAACTGCGCGCCGGTGTCGTACACGGCACGGCGGCCCTCGTCGGAGTACTTGAAGGCGCCGGCGCGGCCGATCGTGGGCGGCGTCTTCCCTGTCGGCTTCGCCTGATCGGACGCCAGGGCGAGCTGCGTCACGACCGCGCCGCTCGCGAGGAGGTCTCCGCGGGCCTCGTCCAGCGTGATCGACTCGCCCTGGATGGTGGTGTTCCCCTGCCACAGTCGCGCGTTGCCCGTGTAGACGCCCTTCCGCGCCTGCTCGTCATAGGTCATCGCCGCCGCAATGATGTTGACGGGGTCCGCCTCGCCGAGCAGTCCCGGGCGCCGCGCGGAGGCGGTGCCCGGCTTCTCCTTCGCGGGCTGGAGGACGCTGCGGACGCTGCCCTTGGCCGCCATCCGACGCGGCGAGAGCGTGATGTCGATGCTGTCGGCGTCGATCCGCACCGTCTCGTCGGTCACCGAGGGCGGCGTGTTCCCCTCCTTCCCGCCGAGGGCCAGGGTGCCGGCCGTCACGCGATACATCGCCTCGGCGCTACCCGCTCGCATCGCGCCGTCCTCGAAACGGAAGCCGCCAGTGAAGCGGGCCTCGTTGAGCGTGCCCGTGGCCGGGTCCAGCCGCGCATCCAGGCGGCGGGCGCGCGCGACGCGTGCTCCCCGATCCCTCGCCGCAGCCTCGCGAAACTCCACGGCCTCCTGGAAGGTCATGGCCGTGAGGCCCTGGCCGGGCGCCCCGGTCCCGTTCAGCTGCTGGGCGCGAATGGTCCTGGCCGGGCCGTCCTTCTCCGCTGGCAGCGTGACCACGACATTCTCGCGGCTC
>CAZLBU010000290.1:1684-3040 GCA_964557815.1 uncultured Bifidobacteriaceae bacterium
TTCACCGATCCGTCGGTCTCGAGCGTGACGTCGATCCACTCCCCCGACAGGCGCTGGCCCGGGGACTGGTTCGCACCGGCCAGGTCGATGGCGGACTCGCCCGCCAGCGTCGCCTGCTGCAGCGACCGCCCATCGTCGGCGTAGTCGAGATTGATGTCCCGCGCGCGCATGAGGCGCAGCGCACCCATGCCCTCGCCGCCGGTGATGCGCGAGTTGCCACGCAGCTCGATGTGATCCGGCTCGTCGCGATCGGGGAAGAGGTAGACGGTGGACTCGTCGGCCTCCATGACCTGCCCGGCACGCGTCATCCGGACGCCGCGCTCGAAGCGCATGTAGCGCTCGCCGCGCGCAAAGCCGGCCGCGCCGGCCGCCACGTCCATGGGGCCTGTCGCGCCCTCGGGCGCGAAGCGCACGACGGCCTGGTCCAGCAGCCAGAGGGTGTTGCGCTGCTGATCGAACGTGAAGCCGACGCCGGCGCCGGCCATGCGCCCTCGCGTGAACTGCACCGGTCCCGGCGCCCGGACGATGCCTTCGGTGTCCACGAAGCTGGCGGACCCCGCCGTGGCCACCAGGCCGTCACTGGCCTCGAGCCTGACATCGCCGGTCATGTCGAACGAAGACTGGTTGGCCCCGATCTTCGCTTCCCGGCCCGTGACGACGAACGTCCGCCCGGCGCGGTTGTCCACGGTGAGCGTCACGCCGACGAGCCTGGTCTGCCCATCTTCGTAGGTGACCTGGGATTCGCACTCCACGCGGAGGTCCTGGGTCGAACCCTTGAGCTGCACGACATCGCAGCCCCGTGTTTCGACGGTGGCCTTCGGGTCGATCCGCTCGATGGGCGTGGCGGGCACACGCGTCTCGCGCGGCCGCATGGCGAACAGGATGAACGCCGCGACGCCGATGCCGAAGAGCGCGATGCCCAGCCGGAGGCGCTTCCGCCACATAGATGGGATCGATTGTACCAGCCGGGGGGCCGACACAGAGGTGACGCTGAAGACGCCGAGGCGGACCGGGGCCGCCGAGGGGCCGCAGATGGCGCAGATGGCGCAGGCACCGGCAGGGCCGCAGATGGCGCAGATGACGCAGGCACCGGCAGGGCCGCAGATGGCGCAGATGGCGCGGGCACCGGCAGGGCCGCAGATGGCGCAGATGGCGCGGGCACCGGCAGGGCCGCAGATGGCGCAGATGGCGCGGGCACCGGCAGGGCCGCAGATGGCGCAGATGGCGCGGGCACCGGCAGGGCCGCAGATGGCGCAGATGGCGCGGGCACCGGCAGGGCCGCAGATGGCGCAGATGGCGCGGGCACCGGCAGGGCCGCAGATGGCGCAGATGGCGCGGGCACCGGCAGGGCCGCAG
>CAZLBU010000291.1:0-3020 GCA_964557815.1 uncultured Bifidobacteriaceae bacterium
GGGAGTTGCGCCCTGGCGCTGGGGAGGCGAAAGTGGCCAGGCGCCGCAACCTGTTGATAGTGAACCCTTAGGGCGTGCCACCTACACGTATTTTCGCTTGACTTTCGCTTGGCCCGTTTCTAGGATCACTGCTGGCCGGAAAGGAACCCCAAACACATGGCAATCGACGAACGACAGGAACGGATCAAGGCCCTCGACGTGGCCGTCGGCCAGATCGAAAAGCAGTTCGGCAAGGGCGCCATCATGCGCCTCGGGCAGCGCAACACCATCTCGCCCGTGGAGGCCATCTCGACCGGCGCCATCAGCATCGATTACGCGCTCGGCATCGGCGGCCTGCCCCGCGGCCGCGTCGTGGAGATTTACGGGCCGGAATCGTCCGGCAAGACCACGCTGGCGCTGCAGGTCATTGCCGAGGCGCAGAAGGGCGGCGGCCTGGCGGCGTTCGTGGACGCCGAGCACGCCCTGGACGCGGAGTACGCGCGCAAGCTCGGCGTGGACATCGACAACCTCCTGGTCTCGCAGCCCGACAACGGCGAGCAGGCCCTGGAAATCGTCGAGGTGCTCATCCGCTCCGGCAGCGTGGACGTGGTCGTGGTCGACTCGGTGGCCGCGCTGGTCCCGCGCGCCGAAATCGAGGGCGAAATGGGCGAGGCCCAGATGGGCCTGCAGGCGCGCCTCATGTCGCAGGCGTTGCGCAAGCTCACCGGCGCCATCTCGAAGTCGAAGACGGTCCTCATCTTCATCAACCAGCTCCGCGAGAAGATCGGCGTCATGTTCGGCAACCCGGAAACCACCACGGGCGGCCGCGCGCTGAAGTTCTACGCGTCGGTGCGCATCGACATCCGGCGCATCGGCGCCATCAAGGATGGCGACAACGTCATCGGCGGGCGCACGCGCGTCAAGGTCGTCAAGAACAAGATGGCCCCGCCCTTCCGCGAAGCCGAGTTCGACATCGTCTACGGCGAGGGCGTGTCGCGCGAGGGAGACCTGCTGGATCTCGCCGTCGAGAAGAAGATCGTCGAGAAGAGCGGCGCGTGGTTCGCCTACGGCGGCGAGCGCCTCGGCCAGGGCCGCGAGAACGTCAAGGCGTTCCTCAAGGAGCATCCGGACATCCGGCAGGCCATCGACGACAAGGTGCGGCGCGAGCTGGGCATGGTGCGCGAAGCCGAACCCGCCGCGGTGTAAGGAAAAGGCAAAAGGCAGAAAGCGAAAGGCAGAAAGGCGCACAGCAGAGACGCGGCCTTCCTCCTTCCTCCTTCTGCCTTCTGCCTTCTGAGCCTTTTGCCTTCCCAAGTGGACCCTGTCCTCTTCCACCTCATCAACGGCGCCCACTCTCCCGCCCTGGACGACGCGATGCTGCTGGCCAGCGCGGTCGGCCGGGCGGGGTTCGTCTGGTGGGTCACGGCCCTCATCGCCATGGTGTTTCCCCGGCGCCGGATGGCGGCGTGGAGGCTCATCCTCGCCGTGGCCCTGGCGTACCTGCTGGTGGACGGAGTCATCAAACCGGTGATCGGCCGGGCTCGCCCCTTCGACGTCGTCGCGGATGCGCGGCTCATCGATCAACGGCCGGTCACGAGCTCCTTTCCGTCGGGGCACACGGCCGCCGCCGTCGCCGGGGCACTGGCCGCCGGCCGCCTGTTCCCGCGCGCCCGCCCCGCCTGGTGGCTCCTCGCGGTGGGCATCGCCCTGTCGAGGGTCTACGTTGGGGCGCACTGGCCGACAGACGTCCTCGCAGGGGCGGTCCTGGGCCTGGCCGTCGGCTGGTGGGTGCTGGGCGGCCGCGCGGTCCGACCAAGGGGCTATTCTGAGAGGGATGTCGCAGGACCTGACCGACGGCCGGCGTCGGCCTGACCGCGCGGAAACCTCATCCCTTTCAGCAACGGGCCCCACCGACGGGCGTCCCGTCGGCGGCCCGGATCCGCTGAACGATGCCGTGGCCACGAAGCTGGAGGAAGTGGCGGCGCTGCTGCACGACCAGGGCGCGAATCCCTTTCGCGTCCGCGCGTATCGGCGGGGCGCGGATGCCGTCCGGCGCCTGCCGGAGCCCGTCTCGCGCGTCCTGGATGCCGAGGGCCTGGAAGGGCTGGAGCGCCTCCCGGACATCGGCGACACGCTCGCCCGTACCATCCGCGACATCGTCCGGTTCGGCTACTCACCGATGCTGGCGCGGCTCCGTGGCGACGTCGATCCCGCCCGCCTGCTCGCCTCGGTGCCGGGCATCGGGCGGAAGCTGGCTCATCGGCTGCACGACGAGCTTGGCCTGGAAACGCTGGAGGGGCTGGAGGCCGCCGCGTACGACGGGCGGCTCGAGAGCCTGGCCGGCTTTGGCCCCAAGCGGCTGGCGGGCGTTCGCGCCGTGCTCGCGCAGCGGCTCGGCCGCGTGCGCGCGCCGGCGTCAGGGGCGGAGACGCCCTCCGTGGCTGAGCTGCTGGATGTGGATCGCGAGTACCGCGAAGGGGCGGGCGCTGACCTCCTCCCTCGCATCGCGCCGAAGCGCTTCAATCCCGCCGGGCGGCGGTGGCTGCCCATCCTGCACACCAGCCGCGGCGATCATCATTTCACGGCGCTCTTCTCGAACACCGAGCGCGCGCATCGCCTGGGGATGACCGGCGACTGGGTGGTGATTTACGGGGATCGCGGCCGCACCGACGGCCAGTGGACCATCGTGACCGCGCAGGGTGGCCCCCTGCGCGGCCGGCGGGTGGTACGGGGGCGCGAGGACGAATGTGCCCGCTATTACGGCCGCGCCCTCGGCTGACGGAGCGGCTTGCGGCGCGACGCCTCGGTCTTCGGGGCGCCGCGGCGCCGACGCACGTAGTCCTGGAGCTGGCGGCGAGCGGTCTCGAACCCTTCGCGCACGGCCACCTTGGCGTACTTGTGGCCGGCGGCGTCGGCCTCGTCCTGCTTGTGCGTCCGCTCCACTTCACGCGCGCGCAGGTCGGGCCTGAGGCTCGACACGTGCGTGACGACAATCCGCTCACCCGGCACCGAGACCTCGATGCGGACGCGCCAGCGCTTGC
>CAZLBU010000292.1:0-2999 GCA_964557815.1 uncultured Bifidobacteriaceae bacterium
TTCCGTCCGGCGGCGCTTCGCGCCGCAGGCCTCGCTTCGCTCGGTGGGCGCCGCTTCGCGGCGTCGGTTTCTCAGCCGCATCCCCACGCGCCGAAGGCGCGCCCACGGCGCAAAGCGCCGCCCACCGAACAGCAACCGCCGTGAGGCCGACGCCCGAAGGGCGCCTCCCCACCCCGCTTGCGCCATCCCGCCCTCGCCGATACGCTTGCTCCGGCGTGTCCACGCGTTCACCCTTCGCAACCCGGTTCCAGGCGTGGTCCTCCACCACCTCGACCCTGCACATCGTCCTGCAGAACGCTGCGGTCGCCCTCGGTTACATCCTCCTCGCCGAAATCGTCCTCCTGCCCCGGTTTGCCGGTGGGTCCGCGGCCACCCCGATCTGGCCCGCCGCCGGCCTCGCCGTCGCGGCCGTCTGGCTGCTCGGGCCTCGCGTTCTCCCGGGCGTCTACCTTGCCGCTGCCCTCGTTCTCGGGTTCCGCGCCCCCTGGCCCGCGGCCCTGTTCGGCGCGCTCGCGCCCGTCGTGGAGACAATGCTCGTGGTGCCGCTGCTCCGGCGCTTCCGGTTCGACGACCGGCTCGAGCGACTCCGCGATCCCCTCGGCCTCTCCCTCATCGCCGCCCCCGTCGGCGCGGCGGCCGCCGCCACGATCGGCGTGACGGCTGCCTGGGCCTTTGGCACGCTGCCGACGGCAGGCCTGGCCTGGGGCTGGCTGCTGTGGCTGATGCGCGACTGGCTCGGCATCGCGATGTGCGTGCCGCTCGTGTTCGCCTGGCTCAAGGCGCGGCGCGTCCCGGACAGCCCGCTCCACATCCTCGAGGCGATTGCCCTGCTGCTGAGCCTCTTCGGCCTCGCCCTGCTGGCGTTCGGACTCCTGCCGACCGGCCTGTTACCCCCGGGCGGCATCGCGCTCCTTGCGCTGCCGCTCGTTGCATGGGCCGGGCTCCGCTTCGGCGCCCGCGGCGCGTCGGCCGTGCTGGCGCTCATCGCCGGGGTGGCCATCGCGCTGGCCGTGTTCGGCCTCGGGCCCCTCCAGGGCCTCTCCATCGAGGCGGCCAGGACCGTCACTTTCGTCTTCCTGCTGCTCGCCTCCACCATCGGCCACGTCCTTGCGGCCATGAAGGCCGAGCGGGACGACATCCGGCTGAAGCGCGTGCAGCTCGAGGAGCAGCTGCGCCACGCGCAGAAGATGGAATCGGTCGGCCGCCTCGCCGGCGGCATCGCGCACGACTTCAACAACCTGCTGACCGCGATCATCGGCTACGCGGACATCCTCCGGGAATCGCTCGAGCCCGGGGATCCGCGTCGCGCCGACGCCGAGGAGATCGAGCGCGCGGCGCTGCGCGCGGCGGAGCTCACGCGCCAGATGTTGTCGTTCAGCCGCCGCGAGGCCGCGAAGGCGAAGGTGCTGGACCTGAACACGGCGCTCTCGAAGGTCGAGCCCATGCTCCGGCGCATGATGGGCGAGGACATCCAGCTCTCCGTCTCGGCGAAGTCCGCGTTGCCCTTCGTCCGTGTGGACGCGGGCCAGATCGAGCAGGTGCTGATGAACCTGGCCGTCAACGCGCGCGACGCGATGCCCAAGGGCGGGCGACTGTCGGTGGAAACGGCCGACGTGACGATCGATGAGTCGACCGCGACCGAGCTCGGCCTGCGCGCCGGCCCGCATGTGGCGCTCATCGTGTCCGACACGGGCACCGGCATGTCGCCCGGCGTCCGCGCACGGATCTTCGAGCCGTACTTCACCACCAAGGAGGCCGGCAAGGGCACCGGCCTCGGCCTCTCCACCGCCTACGGCATCATCCGCCAGGCCGAGGGGAACATCAGCGTGAGCAGCGAGGTCGGGCTCGGCACGACGTTTCGCGTGCTGCTGCCGCGCGCGGAAGAGGAGCCGGCCACCGAGCCGGAGACCGCAGACCAGAAACTCCCGGGCGGCACCGAGCACGTCCTGCTCGTCGAGGACGATGCCTCGGTCCGCCGGCTGGCGAAGGAACTGCTCACCCGGCTCGGGTACACCGTGACCGAAGCCGCGTCGGGCCGCGCCGGCCTTTCCCTCGGTACCGACGACACGCGGCACTTCGACATCGCCATCTGCGACGTCATCCTGGGCGACATGAGCGGCACGGCCATGGCCGAGGCGCTGCAGGCGCTCCGGCCGGCCACCCGTATCCTCTACGTGTCCGGCTATACGGACGAGGCCATCGTCCGAACGGGTGTGCTGGACGAAGGCAAGCCCTTCCTGCAGAAGCCATTCACGCCGATGGAGCTTGCCCGTAAGATCCGTGAAGTGCTCCACGAACGCGAAACGGGCGCAGCATGACGGGACAGACGGTCTCGCACTACCGGATCGGCGAACGGCTCGGCCGCGGCGGCATGGGCGTCGTGTACGAGGCCGAGGACCTCCGCCTGGGCCGCAAGGTGGCCGTCAAGTTCCTTCCCGAGGAGGCCTGCTCCGACCCGGAGTCGGTGCAGCGATTCCTGCGCGAGGCGCGCGCCATCTCGTCGCTGAACCACCCGCACATCTGCACCCTGCACGACATCGGCGAGCGCGAGGGACAGCAGTTCATGGTGATGGAGCGGCTCGAAGGCGAGCCGCTGAAGGCCCGCCTCGCGCGCGGGCCGCTGCCGCTCGACGACGTGCTGTCCTTCGGCGAGCACATCGCCGATGCGCTGGACGCGGCCCACGCCAAGGGCATCGTCCACCGCGACCTGAAGCCCGCCAACCTCTTCATCACGACGCGCGGCCAGGTGAAGGTGCTGGACTTCGGCGTGGCGAAGCTCACCGATTCCGGCCGGGCATCGGCCGGCGCCGAGACCATCGGCGGCTCGGACCAGGTGACGATGGCGGGTTCGGCCATCGGCACCATCCACTACATGTCGCCGGAGCAGGCGCGCGGGCTGGAGATCGACGGGCGGAGCGACCTGTTCTCGCTGGGCATCGTGCTCTACGAGATGGCGACGGGGAAGGCGCCGTTCCAGGGCGCGACGGCGGCCGTGGTGT
>CAZLBU010000293.1:0-2973 GCA_964557815.1 uncultured Bifidobacteriaceae bacterium
CCGCCCACCGTGGAACGTGAAGTGGCGCGCGAGTTCGGTGCGGCGGTGCTGTGGGCCTCGCCGACCCGCAGCTTCAAGGAGCTCGGCGGTGTGCCCGGACAGGCGGGCGTGCCCGGGCCGCCTTCAGCGCGCGTGGCCGGCTGGACGCGGCAGATCGTCCGCGCCAAGATGTTCGACAACCTCATCGCCAACAAGGACCCAAACCTCGGCAACTGGCTGGTGGACGGCGATTGGCACCTGATTCTCATCGACCATTCGCGGTCGTTCACCACGATGAAGACCCTGGTCCACCGCATGGACAATGTCGACCGGGGGTTGTGGGACAAGTTCCGCGCGCTCGACGCCGCGACGCTGCAGGCCACGGTCGGCCGCTGGATGGGGCGCTCCGAGCAGCGCGCCATCCTCGAGCGGCGTAATCGCATGCAACAAGACATCGACAGGATGGTGGCCTCGCGCGGAGACACCGTCTTCCTCCCGGAACCCGTTCGCTAGACTGGTGCCTCCCGGCCGCGGGCTCCTGCCCGCGGCCTCGCCCGCCTCCCCGCCCCCGATCCGAACATGCCCACGGCCGACACGAAGCCCCCCGGGCAGCTCGCGCACCCCGACCCCGAAAGCTCCGACCTGCCCGAAGGCGTCTACGGCCCGAGACGATGGGCCGGCTGGGTGCTCGGCCTCTCGGTTTTGCTCGTCACCGTGATGACGGCTCCACCCGAAGGCCTGAGCGTGCTCGGATGGCGAACGGCGGGCGCCGCAGCGATGATGGCGCTGTTCTGGATCACTGAGCCCATCCCGATCCCCGCCACGGCCCTGCTGCCGCTGGTGCTCTTCCCCGCCCTCGGGCTCGGAAACATCCAGGAGACGGCTGCCCCGTTCGCCAACCCGATCATCTTCCTGTTCCTGGGCGGCTTCCTCATCGCCATCGCGATGCAGCGGTGGAACCTGCACCGCCGCGTCGCGATCAACCTCATCGGCCTGGTGGGCGCCGAGCCCGCACGCATCGTCGGCGGCTTCCTGCTGGCCTCGGCGGCGATCAGCATGTGGGTGAGCAACACCGCGACTGCGCTCATGATGCTGCCCATCGCCCTCTCGGTGGTGCACCTGCTGCCCGACGGCGGCGCGGCGACGCGCTCGTCGCGCGGTTTCGCCGCCGCGCTCCTTCTCGCCGTTGCCTACGGATCCACGACCGGCGGCATGGCCACCCTCATCGGCACGCCGCCCAACGCGCTGCTGGCCGCTTACGTCAGCGAGCAGTACGGGTTCGAGGTCGGCTTCGGCCGCTGGATGCTCCTCGGCGTGCCCGTCGTCATCATCGCCCTGCCGGCGGTCTACCTGGTGCTGACACGGATCTCCTTCCGCCTCGAGCCCGGCGAGATACCCGGCCTGCGCGACCTGATCGCGCGCGAGCGGGCGGGACTCGGGCGCTTCAGCCGTGGCGAGTCCGCCGTGGCCGTGGTCTTCGTACTGACCGCCCTCGCCTGGATCTTCCAGCCACTGCTGGCGCGCCGCTTTCCCCTCGTGTCCGACACGACGGTCGCCATGGCTGGCGGCCTGGCGCTCTTCATGATTCCCGTGAACCTCCGGCGGGGCGAGTTCGTGATGAACTGGGCGGCGACGCGGACGCTGCCCTGGGAAGTGCTGCTGCTCTTCGGCGGCGGCCTCAGCCTGGCCGGCAACATCGAGCGGCACGGCGTCTCGGCCTACCTCGGCGCGCTCTCGTCGGGCCTCGCGGGGTTCCCGATGATCCTGATCCTCTGCATCGTCTGCTTCGGCATCCTGATGCTGACCGAGCTCACCAGTAACACGGCCACCGCCGCGACGTTCCTGCCCGTAGCCGCCGCGCTCGCCCTCAGCCTCGGCGAGAACCCGCTCATATTCCTGATCCCGACGGCGCTGGCTGCCAACTGCTCGTACATGCTGCCCGTCGGCACGCCCCCGAACGCCATCGTCTACGGCAGCGGGCGGATTGAGCTGCCGCAGATGGCGCGGGCAGGGCTCTGGCTCAACTTGGCGCTCGTGCCCATCCTCGTGGGGCTGGTCCTGCTCATCGCGCCGCTGATCTTCGGCGTGGACCTCGGGGTGGTTCCGGACTGGGTGAAGTGACGGGACATCCCGTCTCGTGATCAGACCAGTCGCTCTGCCACGACCGATGCCACGCATCGGCCGTCCACGTCGCCCTCGCGATACCGCAGCACGCGCAGCGGCGCGACGAGCGAGCGCAGCTCACCCGGCCCGAGGAGGAAGTGTGGATTGCTCGGACGTCCGCGCGCGGCCTGGTCTACCGTGAAGGTCTCGTAGACGAGGCGGCCTCCGACGGCCAGCGCGTGCCGGAGGACCGGCATCAGCGGCCGGTGCAGGTAGTTGAAGACGACGATGGCGTCGTAGGGCGTGGCGCCGAGGTCGGGAGGCGGATCCGTTTCGAGGTCGATGGCCTCGCACTCGATGGCCAGGCCGAGCCGGGCCGCCTCGGCGCGCACGACCTCCAGGGCGGCGACATCGCGATCGAGCGCCCGCACGCGGAAACCGGCGCGTGCCAGCCAGAGCGCATGCCGGCCCCGCCCGCAGGCGAGATCGAGCGCCAGCCCGCGCGTCGGGAGCAGGTCCGCGTTGTCGATCAGCCAGGCCGACGGCTTCTGGCCTTCGGTCATCGGCCGCTGCCGGGACTGGTCACGGCGCCAGCGTCGGGACGAACGCCGGCGCCTTGCGCGCCTTCGTCGCTTGTTCGAACGCGAAGCCCATCGCCAGCAGCTCGGCCTCGGTGTAGGCGCGGCCCATGAACGTGATCCCGAGCGGGAGCCCGCGAATGTCGCCCATCGGCACGGTCAGGCTTGGTGTGCCCGCGACGGCTGCCATGCCGTAGCCGGCGCCGCTGAAATGGTCCCCCAGCACGTGGTCCGTCGGCCATGCCGGCCCCGTGCTCGGGGCGATCAACGCGTCCAGTTTATTGGCGTCGAGCGCCGCGGCGAGGCCTGCGCT
>CAZLBU010000294.1:0-2943 GCA_964557815.1 uncultured Bifidobacteriaceae bacterium
TGGTCCTTGATGATCTTGGAAATCTCGTCGGATCGAATGCTCATGGTTTAGCCCTGGGCGACCAGCTGGTCGCGCATCTTCTGCAATTGCGTCTTCACGCTGCCGTCGTAGACCGTGCTCCCCACGCGCGCCACCACGCCGCCGAGCAGCGACGAATCCACCGAAACGCGCATGCTCACCTTCTTGCCGGTGGCCGCGGACAGGCTGGCTTCGAGCGCCTTCGTGGCGTCGGGCGAGAGCGGTGCCGCCGTCGTCACGTCCGCCTGCACGATGGTCTGGTGGGCGAGCAGGCGTTCCTGGAAGACCTGCGCGATCTCGGGCAGCAGCTCCAGGCGGCGGCGTTCGGCGAGCAGCCCGAGGAGCTTCGTCACCGGGGCGGCAGCGCCAAGCTTCGCGGCCACGGCCACGATGATGTTGCGGCGCGCGGCCTCGGGCACGGCGCGGCTGGCGAGGACCTGCGCAAGCTCGGCGTTCTCCGCGATGGCGGAGACCACGGCCGCGAGATCCTGGTCGACCTTCGCGATGTCCGATTCCTGGCGGGCGACGTCGAAGAGCGCGCGGGCGTAGCGGGTGGCAGAGGTGCGGGTCGACATGTCAGTGCTTCACCTGCTCCAGGTATCGATCCACGAGCCGATCCTGATCGGCCGGCGTCATGCCAGAGGCGATGCGGTCGGTCGCGAGCTTCACCGCGAGGTTGGCGGCGTGCTCGGTGAGCGCCCGCTTCGCCAGCCGGACCTGGACGTCGATGTCGCGCCGGGCCTGGTCGAGGAGCCGATCGCGTTCGGCCGCAGCCTGTTCGGCGATGCGCCGCTCCTCGGCGGCGATCTCCTCCTGGCCGCGCGTCCGGAGCGAGTCGATCTCGCCCGGCAGCGCCTTCAGCTTCCGGTCAATCTCCTCGAGCTGCGCGGTCGCCGTGTTCTTGATGGCCGCCGCGTCCACGAGGTCCTTGCGGATGGACGCGCCGCGATCCTTCAGGTAGGTGCTGAGCGGCGTCTTGAGGAAGTAGTAGAGGACCCAGCACAGGATGGCGACGTTCACCACCGGCCAGAAGAAGTCCATCAGGCTGGCTTCGTGGTGCTCGGCCTCCTCGGCCGCGGCCGCCATCGCAGGCGCACTGGCGAGCGCCACCGCGGCGACGGCCAGGGCGAGGCGACGCACTCTGTGCATAAATTCACAAGCGCTCATGCGGCGTGCGTGCACGACTCTCTCCATCGTCAACCCGCTGATCTCAGGAAGCGCGACCCAGCACGCGCGTGACAATGGCGTCCGCCAATCCCGTCGCGTCGCGCTCGAGGGCTGCTCGCGCATCTGCCGACTCCTGGCTCACCCGCGCGGTCGCGGCTCTGGCTTCGCGCTCGACGACGGCGCGCGTGTCCGCCAGCAGGGCGGCGCGCTTGTCGAGCGCCGCACGGCGAGTGTCGTCGATCTGCTTGTAGACCTCGGCGCGCGCCGCGTTGAGCTTCTGGTCGTACTCGGCGGCGGCGGCCGCAGCCTTCGTGGCGGCCGACTCCGCCAGCTCACGAGCGCCCCGCGCCGCCATCGTCCGCTCATCGATGACCTTCAGGATCGGCTGGAAGACGAGCGTGTTGAGGAGGGCGGTGCAGACCAGGAGGAAGAAAACGACCCACAGGGTTGAGATATCCGGGATCATGGCAAACGACTAAGGATATCACGGGTGAGACGACGGCCTCTCGCGTGCTCGGAGGCGCCGGGTGCACTGCGTGATGTGTGTTTAGGTTAATCGACAGAAATCAGTGGGCCGTCGTGTGACGACTGAACCACGCGACCGATGGTTCGGGCAGCGACTCCGGCCTCAGTCATCGCACGGACCATCGGCGACGCCATCGCGCTGTCCACGGCAATCAGCAGCCCCCCGGACGTTTGCGGGTCGAAGAGCAGGTCCTGCAGGTCTCGGCCGATCGATTCGGCCATCCGTGTCCGCCCGGCAAAGTGCTGGCGGTTGGTGCCCATCCCGCCAGAGCGGCTGCGCGAAACGAGCGGCATAACTCCTTCGAGGAGAGGCACTTCCGAGGCGACGATCTCCAGGGCCACGGTGCTGGCCGAGGCCATCTCCGATGCGTGCCCGATGAGACCGAAGCCGGTGATGTCCGTGCAGGCGTGTGCGCCCCCGACGGACCTCAGGGTCTCCGCGGCCACCTTGTTGAGCGCGGCCATCGACGCCACAGCGCGCTCCACGAGGTCGGCCGGGGCCCGACCCGCCTTGATGGCCGTGCCCACGATGCCGGTGCCGATGGGCTTGGTGAGGACCAGCGTGTCGCCGACCCGTGCGCCGCTGTTCGTCAGGATGCGGCCCGGATCCACGGATCCCGTGATGGCGTAGCCGAACTTGATCTCAAGGTCCTGGATGGTATGCCCGCCGAGGAGCGCCGTCCCGGCCTCCTGCAGCTTCTCGTATCCGCCCCTGAAGATCGCCGCGATGTCGGCCTGGTCCAGCCCCTCCTTCGGAAACGCGGCGATGGCCAGCGCCGTGCGCGGCTGGCCGCCCATCGCGTACACGTCGCTCACCGAGTTCGCCGCGGCAATCTGTCCGTACAGGTACGGGTCGTCCACGATGGGGGTGAAGAAGTCCACCGTCTGGACCAGCGCCGGCCCGCCCTCCCACGCGTACACACCTGCATCGTCCGCGGTCCTGAAGTCGACCAGGACACGGGGATCAGACGAGGGAGGTATGCCGCTCAGGACCTGAGCGAGCTCGCCAGCGGCGAGTTTGCTCGCTCAACCCGCGCAGCTGACCATCTCGGTCAGCCGCTTCTTTCCGAACAGGTTCATTGGTTGATCCTCTCACACGCGAAACGAGACGAGTCTTCGTGGTTTCGTTGCCGTCGTCACTTCCGCTCGGTCAGGTATTCGTACAGGCGCTGGAGCTCTTCCTCGTTGGCGAAGGCGATCTCCAGCGTGCCGCCCTTGCGTTTGCGGTGGATG
>CAZLBU010000295.1:0-2942 GCA_964557815.1 uncultured Bifidobacteriaceae bacterium
CTTCTCGATCTGCTCGACGATATCGGTGAGCATGTCGCCGAGGAACACCGACAGGATGGCCGGCGGCGCCTCGTTGGCGCCGAGGCGGTGATCGTTGCCGGCGTGGGCGACCGACATCCGGAGCAGTCCCTGGAAGGTGTCCACCGCGCGGATGACGGCCGTGCAGAAGAACAGGAACTGCATGTTATCGTGCGGCGTGTCGCCCGGGTTCAGCAGGTTGTTGCCCAGGTCGTCGCCCATGCTCCAGTTGACGTGCTTGCCCGATCCGTTCATGCCGGCGAACGGCTTCTCGTGGATCAGGCACGCCAGCCCGTAGCGCGGCGCCACGCGCTTCAACGTCTCCATCGTCATCATCTGGTGGTCGGTGGCGACGTTGGCGCTCTCGAACATCGGCGCGACCTCGTACTGCGACGGGGCCACCTCGTTGTGGCGCGTCTTGATGGGCACGCCCACGCGGTAGAGCTCGGCCTCGACGTCAGCCATGCAGGCCAGCACGCGCTCGGGTATCGACCCGAAGTACTGATCCTCCAGCTCCTGGCCCTTGGGCGGGCGGGCGCCGAAGAGGGTGCGGCCCGCATTGATGAGATCCGGCCGCGCGAAGTAGAAATGGCGGTCGATGAGGAAGTACTCCTGCTCGGGGCCGCAGGTGGGGGTGACCCGCGTCGCGTGCGAGCCGAACAGCTTCAGCACGCGCACGGCCTGCGCCGACAGCGCCTCCATCGAGCGGAGCAGCGGCGTCTTCTTGTCCAGCGCCTCCCCGGTCCAGCTGACGAACGCGGTCGGGATGACCAGCGTCGCGCTGTTGCCGTTCATCAGCAGCCAGGGCGCGCTGGTGGGGTCCCAGGCCGTGTAGCCGCGGGCCTCGAACGTGCTGCGCATGCCGCCCGACGGGAAGCTCGACGCGTCGGGCTCGCCGCGCACCAGTTCCTTGCCGCTGAACTCGGCCAGCGCGCGGCCGTCGTTCGTGGGGTTGAAGAAGCTGTCGTGCTTCTCGGCCGTGATGCCCGTCATGGGCTGGAACCAGTGCGTGAAATGCGACGCGCCATGCTCGACGGCCCAGTCCTTCAGGGCGGTCGCGATGGCGTCGGCCGTGGAGATGTCCAGCGCCTGCCCACGGGTGATGGTGTCACGCAGCGACTTGTAGACGGGCTTGGGCAGCCGGGCCTGCTGGACCTTGTCCGTGAACGCCAGCGCGCCAAACACTTCGCCGACGTGGATCGGCGGCCTCAGCTGCCGGCTGCCTTCCATCGCCCACGCGTTAATCCCCTTGACCGCTTCGCCCAGAGCCGCGGATCCCATGATGTGGCTGCCCCCCTGCTGCACCCCGGATGATGACGGGTCCGCGGCCGAGCGGGTGCGACCAGGCCACGGGAATCGTTACGGCTGAGAAGTGCAGAGTATGCACGAACTGACCGTCACTCTGCAAGATCGAATGCATGTCATACCTTGATTACGCGATATATTCTGCAGTATGTCTTGTCATTGATGCAGAAACGGCAGATCTGCCGAACCTCAGCTGTAATTTGCCTGAGCAAGAAAACAGCGAATAAAAAGCGAAGCATCCGCGCGGCCCTCGGGCCGTCGTGACTTTCGGTTCCCGCGGACAGGCTAGAAGACCGGGACGAGCGTGCGGGAAGGGCAGGACGGGGCGGGCATGCTGGCCGTGCCGTTCACCACGGCCGGGTACCCCAGTTCGGCCATCAGTGCGTACCCGGCGTCACTTGGATGGAAGCCGTCGCCCGAGAAGCTCGAGGGCTGGACGATGCGCGGGTCGCACATGAGGTCCACGACGAGCACGTTGCGGCTGGTCTGCGCGTTCACCTGGTCGGCCAGGCCGGTGGCGATGCGCTGCATGACGCTCTTCTGGATCGTGCTGCGGCCGGCGAGATAGGGCGCCCCGGCCAGGTTGGGCAGGTTGTACGCGACGATGCGTGCGTTGGGGGCGCGGGCCCGGACACGGGTCACGAGCTCGACAAAATCGTTGCCCCACTGACGAACCTGGTTGTCGATGAAGCCGCGCACGTCGCCGCCGCCCAGGCCAGCGCTGACGGCCTCGCCAATGATGTTGGCGTCGTTGCCGCCCGCGAAGATGGTGACGACCGTTGTCCCGGGCGGCACGAAGGGCGGGTAGCGCTCCACGAAGTTGCCCGGGACTTCACGGCCGATCTGCGTGGCCAGGCCCACGATCGCGGGCGACAGCACCGCCCCCGGGACCGAGAGGTTCACGTAGCTCACCGCACTCCCGTCGGCGGTCAACCGGCGCCGAAGCGTCTGCGCGTAGCCCGTGCCATTCTCGCAGCCGAGGTCGAACGGCGCGCAGACGATGCTGCTCCCGTAGCCAATGCCGTCGCTGGCCCCGAGCACGGTGTAGCTCACGGCGGTGCCCGTGCCACCCGGACTGGGCGACGTGGGCGACTCGGGGCCACGGCTGCACGCCGTCGCCGATGCGGCAAGGGTCACCAGAATGGTCAGGGCACGGCATGAACGAAACATCGCCGCCCATTGTGCAAGATCTGCGCCTCGTGGCCGGCGCTTTTTCCTTTTCACTTCTGCCGCTCGCCTGTAAGTTGTCCCCGTGTCGCCCCTCCGCCCGTGGACCGAGTTCTACCATCCCCAGACCGCGCGCGACCTTGCTCCGCTGGCGCATCCGCACCTGCCGGCCCGGATCCGCGCCGCGGCGGCGGCGTTCGGGCCGAAGACGGCCTTCACGCTGGGCCTGCCCAACGGATCCCAGGGCGGATTGACCTTCGCCGAGGTGGACACGCTGTCGGACCGCTTCGCGGTCTACCTGCGCGAGGTCGCCGGCCTCCAGCCCGGTGATCGGTTGTCCATCCAGATGCCGAACTGCCTGGCGTACCCGGTGGTGGTGTTCGGCGCGCTCAAGGCGGGCGTGGTGATGGTCAATACCAACCCGCTGTACACGCCCATCGAGATGGCGCACC
>CAZLBU010000296.1:0-2868 GCA_964557815.1 uncultured Bifidobacteriaceae bacterium
TGCGCAGGAAGATGTCGGCATAGCCGCCGAGCGACACGACGCCCTCCTGGATGCGGGCGCCGCCGGAGTCGTTCAACCCGACCACCGGACAGCCGTTGCGCACGGCCATGTCCATGATCTTGCAGATCTTGGCGGCATTGGTCTCCGACAACGAGCCGCCGAACACCGTGAAGTCCTGCGCGAAAGCATAGGCCACGCGCCCGTCCACGCGGCCATGGCCGGTGACCACCCCGTCGCCCGGAATCACCTGCGCGTCCATCCCGAAGTCGCGGCAACGGTGCGTGACGAGCTTGTCAACCTCCTCGAAGGAGCCGGGGTCGAAAAGCAGCTCCATCCGTTCGCGGGCCGTGAGTTTGCCCGCGTCGTGCTGCTTCTTCAGGCGCTCGGCGCCCCCGCCCTCTTCGGCACGCCGCTCGAGCTCGCGAAGTCTGTCGATTGGATTCATAGGTGTCGATGGGCGCCAGGCGCCCTGATGTCCCCGGCCCTAACCGGCCACGCACGGATTGCCCAGCGTGCCCACGCCGGCCACTTTCACCATCACGCGGTCGCCCGGCACCAGCGGGCCGACGCCCGAGGGCGTGCCCGTCGTGATGATGTCGCCCGGCTGCAGCGTCATGAAGCGCGTGACGTGCTCCACGAGGAAGGGCACCGGGAAAATCAGCTGATCAGTGTTCGAGTTGTGGCGCCGCTCGCCGTTGACCCAGCCCTCGACGGCGAGATTCGACGGGTCCAGGCCGACCGCGATGCACGGCCCGATGGGAGCGAACGTGTCGAAGCCCTTGGCCCGCGAGTACTGCACATCCTTCGCCTGCAGTTCGCGCGCGGTGACATCGTTCAGGCAGGTCACGCCCAGCACGTGCTGCATGGCGTCGGCGGCGCTCACGCGCGAGGCCGTCTTTCCGATGACGACCGCCATCTCCGCCTCGTGCTCGATGCGGCCCGCCCATGCCGGCAGGCGGATGGGCTCATCAGGCCCGATGACCGATGAGGGCGGCTTCAGGAACACGAGCGGCTCGGCCGGCAGCTTCTTGTTCATCTCCGCGGCGTGGTCCTTGTAGTTGAGGCCAATGGCCACGACGATGGACGGCCGGACCGGGGCCATCCACGCGAGCTTCTCGTCCCGCGCGATCTCCATGCCCGGCCAGTAGTCGCCGAAGATGTCACCGCCCAGCCAGTAGAAGGTGTCGGCGCGTTCGAGGACGTAGCGTCCTCCCATGCCCTGTCGTGCGCGGTAGATGCGGTCCATAGGTTCTCGGGTTCTCAGGTTCTGGGGTTCTCGGGTTCTGGGGTGCTACGGGGTTCGGCTCGTCTCCTCCACCCGGTTCGATTGCCCGCTCACGTTTTGAGGCGAGGCGGTGTCCACGGCCACCACCGCATAGGTATATCGCACGCCGGGTGTCGCGGACTCGTCCCGGTAGGTCGTCTCACGAATCGGCGTCGGCGTGATCGCCTGCAGGGCCTCGCCCGTCGCCACCCCCCGCAGCACGATGTAGCCGGCGAGATCGGCTTCCGCGTTTGGCTCCCAAATCAGGTTGATGACGCCCACACCGGCGATGGCGGCCAGCTGCTTCGGCGGCGCCGGCGGGAACGTGTCCACCGGCGTGACGCACGCGGGAATGGACGCGGGTCCCACGACCACGGCCCCCGCCACGGTGTCAGCCGCCCGCACCACGAAGCAGCGCTCCTCGCCGTACCGGACGGGGCCAGGAACGGCGAACTCGGTCGTGGCCATCGGCTGGGGTGTGAGCGGTGCGGGAAGCACGAGCGAGTACGGGTCCGGCGCGGGCGCTTCGGCCCGCGGCACCTCGAACACGTGATACCCCGTCGGCGGCGGCAGGGGCACGAGCGGCTTCGACGGCAGCAGGCCGGGGTCAGGCTCGCCCGGCGCGCGCCTGGCATTGGCCGGCGCGGCCCAGGCCAGCGTCATCCCCTTTTCCGTGTAAGCGATGCGGAGATCCGTCGGCGGACCGCTGGCGTCGTCCACGGGCACGGACACCACTTGCGACGGCGCACTCTGTCGATTGCGCGGCCCCTCCGCGACCGCGAAATAGAAGCGGCGCAACGCCGTGGCGTCTCCCGGCGCGACGAGCGGGCCCGGCGCCAGCGCCTCCTCAGCGGACGGCTCGGTCTCTGTGGCCTTCACCGGCAGCACGGTGGGCACTCGCAGGTCGGGCGACAAGGGTTCGCGCACGACCGCAACGGCCCCCTGGGCGAATCCCGGGGGCAGCGGGATGGCCGGTGGCGGTGGCGGAAGGACCGGTTGCACCGCGTAGGTGCCGATCTTCACGGCAGCCTCGGTGAGATCCTCCCCGCTGGGGGCCTGGGTCGCCGTGACCGCGTACAGATCGATCACGGACACGTCCGCGGGCGATTGTCCACTGACATTCGCCGACGGCACCGTGAACCACACGTACACGTCGTCGCCCATCCGCGCGGCCTGGGGATTGGCCGGCGGCGACGGCACGCGCGCCAGCGGCGCCAGCGGCGGCCCTTTCTTGCCGCAGGCCGCGGCGAGGCCCGCGCAGACGATGAGCGACAGGAGGACCGCACGTCCCCGGCGTGGCGTCCTCACAGGATGTAGCGGGACAGATCTTCGTTGCGCACGATGTCCGCGAGCATGCGCCGCACGTAGGCGGCGTCAATGGTAATCGATCGGCCGGTCAACTCGGGGGCGTCGAAGGAGATCTCGTCGAGCAGCCGCTCCATCACGGTGTGCAGCCGGCGTGCCCCGATGTTCTCGGTCTGCTCGTTGACCTGGGCCGCGAACGCGGCGACGAGCGCCACGGCCTCATCGTCGAAGGCCAGCGTGACGCCTTCCGTGGCCATGAGCGCCGTGTACTGCTTGATGAGCGAGCTCTGCGGCTCGGT
>CAZLBU010000297.1:0-2861 GCA_964557815.1 uncultured Bifidobacteriaceae bacterium
CGTCGCCTTCCAGCAGGCCATCGGCATCGAGCGCAAGGCCGCGCGCCTGCGCTACCTGACGCTCCGGTGGGCCAACGAGCTCAAGAAGGAGCCGCGTGTCCGACTGCACTCCAGCCTGGACGAGGGGCAGACCTGGGGCCTGGCGGTCGTCTCCATCGACGGCATCGACACCAACAAGCTCGTTCCCTATCTGTGGGACAAGCACCGCATCGTCATCACGGCCATCGGGCACGAGAACGAGAAGGAGCCGAACCTCTCGTACCGGGGCCTGCGCGTGACGCCGAACATCTACACGCCGCTCGAGGAGATCGACTACTTCGTCGAGGCCATCCGCGGGGTCATCAGGAACGGCCTGCCGGCGTAGGCTCGTCGGTCAGCCGCCGAATCGCCGGGACGAAGGCGAAGAGGAGGAGGCCGGCGATGATGGCAAACGTCGCCACCACGCCGAAGAGGCTTGGGAGGGCCATCGACTCGTAGAAGGAGGCGATGCGCCCGCCCAGGAAGTTGCCGACCGAGATCGACAGGAACCAGACGCCCATGATGAGGCCCGCGATGCGGGCCGGGGCCAGGGTGGACATCGCGCTCAGGCCCACGGGGCTGAGCGCGAGCTCGCCGATGGTGTGGAGCAGATAGGTGAGCATCAGCCACATCGGGCTCACCAGCGCGCCGGCCTCCGCCGAACGCGCCGGCCCCACCAGGATGGCGAAGCCCAGCCCGACGAACACCAGGCCCATGGCGAACTTGGCCGGGCGCGAGGGGTCCTGCCCCTTCGTCGCCAGCCGCGCCCACACCCACGCGAACACCGGCGCCAGCGTGATGAGGAAGAGCGAGTTCAGCGACTGGTACCAAGTGCTCGGGAAGGCATAGCCGAGGGCACGGTTGTCGGTGCTGCGATCCGCGAAGAGGTTCAGGGTCGACCCCGCCTGCTCGAAGACCGACCAGAACAGCGTCGATGCCACGAAGAGCACCCCGATCACGTAGAGGCGCTTCCTTTCCTCCGGCGTCCACCCCCCCGACACGAATAGCCACGCGAAGAAGCCCAGCGTGATCAGCAGGAGCAACAGGCCGCCCGCGTTGGCGATCTGCAGCGCGGTGATCGGCAGCGCGCCCGTGTACATGCCCGCGCCCAGGGCGGCCAGCGCGACGACGAGCCCGACCGCCCAGCGCGTCGCCGAGGCCTTCAGGGCCGTGAAGGCGGCGGGTGACGCCGCGGGCGCGGGCTCGAGCCCCGCCGTGCCCAGCGATGCGCCGCCCAGCACGTACTGGACGACGCCGAGCGCCATCCCCACACCCGCCGCCCCGAATCCCAGGTGCCAGCTGATCTCCTGCCCCAGGTATCCGCAGATGAGCGGCGCGATGAACGCCCCGAGGTTGATGCCCATGTAGAAGATCGAGTACCCCGCATCACGCCGCGTGTCCTCGGGCGTGTAGAGCTGCCCGACGATGACGCTGACGTTGCCCTTGAGCAGCCCCGTCCCGATGACGATGAGGAAGAGGCCGAGGTAGAAGGTGGCGAGTGACGGGATGGCCATGCTGAAGTGCCCGCTCGCGATGAAGATGCCGCCGTAGAGCACGGCCTTGCGCTGGCCAATCAGCCGGTCGGCCACCCACCCGCCCGGCAGCGCCATCATGTAGACCATCGACGTGTAGAGCCCGTAGATGGCCCCGCCCTGCGCGGCGTCGAAGCCGAGGCCCCCCGCCGAGAGCGGCGCGGTCATGTACAGGAGCAGCAGCGCGCGCATCCCGTAGTAGCTGAAGCGCTCCCACATCTCGGTGAAGAACAGCGTGGAGAGGCCGCGGGGGTGACCGAAGAAGGCGTGGTCCAGGAGCGTCTGGTTGGGCGTGGCCATCGCCGCGTATTGTATGCGGGGCGGCGGCTCGGACGATGCGGACGCCGGCTGACGGAATACCGCCGGTATCCTGTGATCGGCCGTCCGCCTTCGCGAGAAGAGGCCCAACGTTGCACAACGCGACTGGAGCGCCTCTTGCAGTCTGCATCTCATCCGGTCGCGGTGCCACGCAGGTCAGGTGGCGGGCGGTCGGCTGGAGGTGTCCATCCATGGGTTGCAGCAGGAGTCTTCTCGGCCTCCGGTGGGAACACCACGACTGGCACCGCCGGGTGTCGGGCTTCGAAGTCCGGCGTGGGTTTGAGACCAACATGTGGGCGCGGGCAGTCGAGCGGGACTTCGTGCGGTGCGACACCGAAGAGGTCTGCGCGGGGTGCGGCGCGGTGCGTCACCAGGTGAGTTGCACGTGCGACTTCGGGCACGGGGAAGCCTGCCCGGCGCTGCTCGAGTGGCGCGCCGCCCACGGCGACACTGGCCAACTGCCGCACTAGTCCTCGCGACCAGGTTTGTGCCCCGAGGCTCCCGACCCAGCGCGGCTGTCGAGTCGAAGTAGCCGCCCACGGCGAGCGTGTTGGCGGGGAACGTGTGGCTTGCGATCCCCCAGCCGAGATCCGCCCTTTGCCGAGGACAGGCGCGCCAACTCATCCTGTATGATGCGGGCACGGTGTCTCCCGATGCCCCTCGACGAATATCGCCGCAAGCGCGACTTCTCGAAGACGCCCGAGCCTGACGGCTCGGCCCCGCCGCCAAGACGCACGAAGACTGCTGGGCTCTTCTTCTCGGTCCAGAAGCACCTGGCCACGCACCTGCACTACGACCTGCGTCTCGAATGGAACGGCGTGCTGCTGTCGTGGGCCATTCCCAAGGGCCCGTCCATCGATCCCGCGGACAAGCGTCTCGCGATGCAGACCGAGGATCACCCCTTCGACTACGGCACGTTCGAAGGCGTGATCCCGGAGGGGTACGGCGCCGGCATCGTCATGCTGTGGGACCGCGGCACGTGGACCCCCGAGA
>CAZLBU010000298.1:0-1110 GCA_964557815.1 uncultured Bifidobacteriaceae bacterium
TCACGCGCATCTACAACTACTTCAAGAAGCACGGCTACCGCACCGAGGTGATGGGCGCGAGCTTCCGTCGGGTGGAGCAGATCACCCGCCTGGCCGGGTGCGACCTGTTGACCATCAGCCCCGAGCTGCTGCGCGACCTCGCGAACACGCCGGGGGATCTCGTCCCGGCCCTCACCGTCGAGGGCGCACGCGCGAGCGCGGAGGAGAAGGTTACGCTCGACGAGAAAGCCTTCCGCTGGCTGCACAACCAGGACCCGATGGCGGTGGAGAAGCTCTCGGACGGCATCCGCCGCTTCGACGAGGACGCGCGGAAGCTGGAGCATTGGGCGGAGCGACTGGGCTAGGGCCGGTGGGGCGATACGTTCGCCACTGTGCGCTGAACCCCAGAACCTCAGAACCCCAGAACCCCAGAACCGACGAATGGCAACGATCGTCTATCCCCCCGGTTCCGCGCTCGACACGCTCGCCCGTGAGCGCCCGACGCTGGTGATCTTCCTCCGCCACTTCGGGTGAACCTTCTGTCGCGAGGCGCTGGCCGATGTCGCCAAGGCGAAGCCGGCCATCGACGCGACGGGGACGCAGGTTGCGTTCGTGCACGCCGCCACGCCCGAAGAGGCCGACCCATGGTTCACGCGGGCTGGGCTCGCGGACGTCCCGCGCATCAGCGATCCGGAACGGGCTCACTATCGCGCCTTCGGCCTGGGCCGGACCGGCGCCGGCGAGCTGGTGAGTCCGCGGGTCTGGGCACGTGGGACCGCCTGCGCGCTGGCGCATGGCTTCGGCGCGCAGCCGTCGCACATGCTCCGCCAGCTCCCCGGCGTCTTCGTAATCACAGGGAACCGCATCCTCGCGGCCTATCGGCACCACTCGCCGGCTGATCGTCCCGACTACCTGGCCCTCATCGCCCAAAGCACTGGCATTACAATGCCTTGACGCTGGCGGCGGGCCTTCCGGGCACGCTGCCGGATTCTATTGGAGGCCACTTTATGGCGCGTCTATTCGCGATAGGCCTGTTTTGTTGCCTGCTCGTGCCGGGCTTCGCCCTGGCTCAGGGCGGCGGGGCGGCACAGCAGCCGCCTGCCGGCCAGCCACCCCCACAGACACCCCCAC
>CAZLBU010000298.1:1143-2848 GCA_964557815.1 uncultured Bifidobacteriaceae bacterium
AGGCCGTGGTCGTCACGGCGTCGAAGGTGGAGCAGCAGATCGTCAATGCACCCGCGACCGTCACGGTCGTCTCGTCCGATACCATCCAGAGCTCGCCCATCAACAACTACGCGGAACTGCTGCGCGAGGTGCCGGGGATGAACATCACCCAGACCTCCGCACGCGACTACAACATCACGATGCGCGGGGCCACGTCCACGCTGGCCACCTCGCAGCTGGCCCTGCTGGACGGCCGCAGCCTGTACCTCGACTTCTTCGGATTCATCGCCTGGGACCTGGTGCCCGTGAATGCCTTCGAGTTGAAGCAGGTGGAAGTGATCCGCGGCCCGGCCTCGGCCATCTGGGGCGCCAATGCCCTGAACGGCGTGATCAACTTCATCTCGAAAACGCCGCGGGAGCTGAACAGCAACAACCTCACCATCAACTTCGGCGGCTTCAACCGCAGCCCCGAGGGCGGCCAGGACCTCGACACGGGCGGGCTCTACTCGGTGAACGTCACGCACGCCCGCGCGGTGAACGATCGCTGGGCTTACAAACTGTCGGCCGGCTACCTCTCATCCGACGCGTTCGCGCGGCCGACCGGCCTCATCCCGAACAGCACGGGCACGGCCTACCCGTCGTTCTCGAACCAGGGCACCTCGCAGCCGAAGTTCGTCGGCCGCGCCGACTACGACGATCCGGACGGCAGCTTCAAGCTGGTGATGGAGGGCGGCTACTCGGGCACCGACGGCATCATCCACACCGGCATCGGCCCCTTCGACATGACGGGCGTGCACCTCAGCTACGGGACGATGCGCTACACGCGCGGGACGTTCAAGTTCAACTTCTTCACGAACATCCTGAACGGCAAGGCCAACGCGCTGCTCGCGATCGGGCGGGACGGCAACCCCATCCCGTTCGAGTTCGACACCCGGACGTTCGACGTCGAGCTGGGGCACGTGAAGACCATCGGCACGCGCCAGGTGATCACCTATGGCGGCAACCTGCGCCGGAACGACTTCGAGCTGTCGATCGCGCCGCGCGGCTCCGACCGCACCGAGGTGGGCGGCTACATCCAGGACGAGATCTTCATCACCGACAAGTTCCGCTGGAACATCGGCGCGCGCGTGGACAAGTTCGCGAACATCGACGATGCGGTGTTCTCGCCGAGGACGGCGTTCATCTTCAAGCCGCAGGCCGACCACGCCATCCGCCTGTCGTTCAACCGCGCGTTCCGGGCCCCGTCGCTCATCAACAACTACCTGGAAACCTCCATCGTCCAACAGCTGAACCTGGGGTTGGTCAACCCGCTCTTCGCCGGCCGCGTCTACAACTTCCCGGTGGGCGCGGTGGGCAACGAGGACCTGGTGCAGGAGAGCACCAACGCCCTGGAGCTGGCCTACACGGGCGTCATCAACAACCGGGCCACGGTGTCGGCCGCGGTCTACTGGACGAAGAACACCGACGAGATCTACTTCACACAGACGGCGCGCTACCGCGCCGCGAACCCGCCGCCGGGCTGGACCCAGGCCCTGGCGCCCCTGCCGCTGCCGATGGCCCTGGGCGTGCTGGAGGTGCTGCCGCCCTCCTGCCTCACGCTGCCGCCCGGCACGCCGTGCACGACCGGCGGCCTGCCGTCCGAGTTCAGCTATCGCAACCTCGGCGAGGTCATCAACAAGGGCTTCGAGCTGGGGGTGGACGGCGCCGTGAGCCAGGCGCTGAACGT
>CAZLBU010000299.1:0-2749 GCA_964557815.1 uncultured Bifidobacteriaceae bacterium
CTGCCTGTTCAAGACACGCTCGGAGGCGCAGAAGGCGTGTCGCCTGGCCAAGGTGAGCGTGAACGGCTCGCCGGCAAAGGCGCATCGTGAAGTGAAGGCCGGCGACGAACTCGTGATCGCCCGCCCGCTCGGCCGCCGCCAGACCATCGTCGTGCTCGGGGTGGCCGACACGCACATCCCGAAGGCCGAGGCCCGCGCCCTCTATGAGGATCGGACGCCGCCGCCGACAGCCGAAGAGGTGGAGATGCGGAAGCTCGAGCGCCTCTACCGCGCGACTGCCGCGGCCACGGGACGGCCCACGAGAGACGATCGTCGCGCCCGGCGCCGCCTGACGGGCAAGGACTGAACGCAGATCCCATCGCGCCCTCCTGTCGCGGCTCCCCTCCCGTCGCAACTCCCCTCCCGTCGCAACTCCCCTCCCGTCGCAACTCTCCTCCCTTCGCAACTCGGTTCTCGACTCGATCTTCTGGCATGATCGCGAGATGGCCGTCGCCACCTCATCCGCCGGTGCCCGCGCACGCCTCGTGTTCTTCCTCGTCGCCGGGCTGCTCTTCTTCGGACTGCCGGCAGCGTTGTCGCTCGCGGCCGATTGGCACTGGTTTGCGGAGGTCGGGTATCTGCCGGTCCTCACGCTCGCGATCACCGCCGAGGTGCTCATCGGTGCGCTGGCCTTCGCGCTGGCGGCCGCGTGGCTGGTACTGAACCTCCGCCAGGCATGGCAATCGCTGTCGGAGGAGCCGATCGCCTTCACCACGCGCGAGGGGTTCACGGTGGCGCTGCCCACCCGATCCCAGCTCCGGCCGCTGGCGGTGCTGGTTGCACTGGTGGGCGCGTTTCTCGTGGCCTCGTACGCGGGCAACCAGTGGCTGACCATCCTCGCCTGGTGGCGGCAGGTGCCCTTCGGCGCGGCGGATCCGATCCTCGGGCACGATGCGGCCTTCTACGTCTTCACGCTGCCGTTCCTCGAGCTGCTGCGGAATCTCGGCTTCGCGCTCGTGCTGCTGGCCGCCATCGGGAGCGCCGTGCTCTACGCGATGGCCGGGCAGCTGGCGATGACCCCGTTCGGCCCTCGTCTCGGCGCGCGCGTGTGGCCGCACCTCTCCTGGCTCGCGGCGGCGCTCTTCGTGGTCCTCGCGCTCGGGGCGTGGCTCAGCCGATTGCAGTACATGGTGCTGACGTCGGGGATCATCCAGGGCGCCAGCTACGCGGACGTCGAGGCCCGCATGCCTGCGGCGCTCATCCTCGCGATGGCGTCGCTCGCCGGCGCGGGCCTGGCGGCGACGGCGGCCGTCACCGGCCGCACGAGGCTGCTGGTCGGTGCCGCCCTCCTCTACGGCGCCGTCCTCTTCGGCGGGCAGGCGTACGCGGGCCTGCTCCAGCGCTTCGTCGTCGCCCCCAACGAGCAGGCGCGCGAGGCGCCGTACATCGAGCACAACATCGCGGCCACGCGCCGCGCCTTCGCGCTCGACCAGGTAGAGGAGCGCGAGCTCTCCGGGGACGCCGAGCTCACGCGCGACGACATCGCGCGCAACCGCCCCACCCTCGACAACGTGCGGCTGTGGGACCACCAGCAGCTGCTCGAGACCTTCGGTCAGATCCAGGAGATCCGCACCTACTACGACTTCATCGCCGTGGACAACGACCGCTACGAGATCGACGGCCAGCTGCGCCAGGTGATGCTGTCGGCGCGCGAGCTGAACCCGGCCTCGCTCCCCAATCGCACGTGGATCAACGAGCGGCTCGTCTTCACGCACGGCCACGGTCTCACGCTGGGCCCGGTGAACCAGGTCACCAGCGAGGGGCTGCCCGTGCTGTTCGTGCAGGATCTGCCCCCGGTGACCACGGTGGACATCAACGTCAGCGAGCCCAGCATCTACTTCGGCGAGCTGTCGAACGAGTACGTCATCGCGCGGACGCGGGCGCGCGAGTTCCACTACCCGAAGGGCGACGACAACGTGTTCGTGGACTACGCGGGCTCCGGGGGCGTGGTGCTCGACTCGCTGCTGAAGAAGCTGCTCTTCGCCGTCTACTTCCGCTCGTACCAGATCCTCTTGAGCGACGACATCACGAGCGAGAGCCGCCTCATCTTCGACCGGCAGATCCGCCGTCGCGTGTCCAAGATCGCGCCCTTCCTGGTTTATGACGATGACCCGTACCTGGTGGTGAGCGAGGGACGGCTGTTCTGGATCCAGGACGCCTACACGGTCACGGACCGCTACCCGTACTCCAGCGAGGCCTCGCGGGGCATCAACTACATCCGCAACGCCGTGAAGGTGGTCATCGATGCCTACAACGGCACGACCACGTTCTACGTGGCGCAGCCCGAGGACCCGATGGTGCGCACGCTACAGGGCGTGTTCCCCGGCCTGTTCCGCCCCCTCGACGAGCTGTCGCCGGATCTGAGGCGCCACGTGCGGTATCCCGAAGGCATCTTCAACCTGCAGGCCTCGGTCTACTCCACGTACCACATGACGAGCCCGGCGATCTTCTACAACAAGGAAGACCAGTGGGAGGTGCCGGCCATCGATCGCGGCGCCGAATCGGTCCGGATGGAGCCCTATTACACCGTGATGACGCTCCCCGGTGAGCGCCAGCCCGAGTTCATCCAGATGCTGCCGTTCACCCCGCGGCGGCGCGACAACCTGGCATCGTGGATGGTCGCCCGGAGCGACGGCGAGCACTACGGCAAGATCCTGGTCTTCCAGTTCCCGAAGCAGAAGCTCATCTTCGGCCCCCGCCAGGTCGTGGC
>CAZLBU010000300.1:0-1012 GCA_964557815.1 uncultured Bifidobacteriaceae bacterium
ACGGTCGTGTTCCTGATGGTGGCCATCCTGGACGACCGCACACTGCTGGTCGAGATTTTCCAGCGCGTCTCGAAGTCGGCGCCCATCCTCTTCCTGGCGGTGGCGATGTACTTCGAGAACCGGTTCGAGTTCTACGACCTCGTGATCAAGCGCGGGCTGATGCTGGTCACGATGATCGTCGCCCTCGGGCTCGGCTTCACGGTCGCGCAGCCGTTCATCGAGGCGCTGCCGGCGGGCCCGCTCCGCCCGTGGCTCGCCGCGGCCGTCCTGGCGCCACCGGCGATGCTGCTGCCATGGCTGTGGCGGACGCTGTCGAGCGGCCTCGATCGCCTGTGGTTCGGCCGTGAGTTCACCGCCGTGGACGCGGTCAAGCACCTGCTCGGCGCCATGCAGCCGGCGACCAGCGAGGCAACGCTGGTCACCGAGGCCGAGCGGAGGCTCGCGGAGATCTTCACCGCGCCCATCACCATCCACCTGGACGATACGGCCGCCCCGGACGGCCCCGTGGCCGAAGTCGAGGCCTCGACGCCGTCCGGCGGCGGCGTGAGGTTCGCGGTGCGCGGCGGCCCCAGCGCCCGCCGCCTGCTCAGCGAGGACCTGCTGATGCTGCGCTCGCTGGCCAGCGTGTTCGGGTTCATGCTCGAAACCATCCGCCTGCAGCACAAGCGCCAGGAGCAGGAGCTGGTGGCGCAGGAGCTCCGGCTGCAGACGAGCCGCTCCGAGTTGAAGGCGCTGCGCGCGCAGATCAACCCGCACTTCCTGTTCAACGCGCTCAACGCCATCGCGTCGCTCATCCACACCGATCCCGGCCGGGCGGACGAGGCCGTCGAGCAGCTCGCGGAGGTGTTCCGGTACACGCTCCGCCGATCCGATTCCGAGTGGGCGCCGCTCGACCAGGAGCTGGCGTTCGCGCGCGCCTACCTCGACGTGGAGCGCGCCCGGTTCGGGACGCGGCTCACCTGCGTCGTCGACGCGGCCATCGCCTCCCCGGCCCCACCCGTGCCGTCGATGC
>CAZLBU010000300.1:1022-2698 GCA_964557815.1 uncultured Bifidobacteriaceae bacterium
CGCTCATCGAGAATGCCGTGAAGCACGGCGTGTCGCAGACACGCGGGCCCGGCCGCATCGAGGTCGTGGTGCGCGCCGCGGGCGGCGAGATCCGGCTCGAGGTGCGCGACAACGGACCCGGGCCCGGCCACGGGCGCTCGCTGCCGTCGGATGGCGAGGGCTTCGGCCTGCGCAGCGTGCGCGAACGGCTTGCGGGCCACTTCGGCGACCGCGCGGCGCTCGCGCTCATCCGCGACGAGGAGGCCGGCGTCACCATCGCCAGGATCACGATGCCGATGGCGCGGGTGGCGGCATGATCCGCGCCATCATCGTGGACGACGAGCCGCCGGCTCGCGCCAGGCTGCGCCGCCTGCTCGAGGACGTGGGCGGCGTGGGCGTCGTGGGAGAGGCCGGCAGCGCCCTCGAGGTGTACGACCTCGTCCGCGAGCGGCGCCCGGACGTGCTCTTCCTCGACATCGAGATGCCGGAGGTGCGTGGCACGACGCTCGCCGGGTCGCTGCCAGAGCCGCGGCCGTTCATCGTCTTCGCGACCGCTTACGAGCGCTATGCGCTCGAGGCGTTCGCCTGCGATGCCATCGACTACCTGCTGAAACCCGTCAGCCGCCCGCGGCTGGCCGCCACGATCGAGCGCATCCGCGAGCGCCTGTCACGCCAGAGCTTCCTCGAGCGCGAGGTGGCGACGGCCTCGGCCCTGCAGGCCGACATGTGGCCGGGCGCGCTGCCCGCCATTCCGGGATTCGACTGCGCGGCGGCGTCGCTGCCGGCGCGAGGGGTGGGCGGCGACTTCTACGATGTCTTCGCGCTCGGCGAAGGGCGATGGGGCGTGCTGCTCGGAGACGTCTCCGGCAAGGGCGTGGCAGCGGGACTGGTGGCCACCGCCGTTCAGGGGCGCGTGCAGACGGCCGCGCGCCATGCGCGGCTCCAGCCGGCTCCGCTGGCGGGCGCGTTGAACGCCGACGTCTTCGCCTCGACGGAGGGCCGGCGCTATGCCACGCTGGTGTACGGCACGCTCGACGCCGGCACGCGGACGCTGGCGCTCGTGAACGCCGGCCATCCGGCGCCGCTCGTCTTCACCCCGGGCGCCGGAGCGAGAGCCCTGGCGTCGTCGGGCCCGGCCCTGGGGTTGATGGACACGGCGCGCTTCGACACGATGCACGCGACGCTGCCGCCGGGAAGCGTGTTCGTGGCATTCTCGGACGGCGTGGTCGAAGCGCTCGACGCCGTCGACGCCGAGTTCGGGGTGGACCGCGTGGAGGCCCTGGTGGCGACGCACGGGGCCGGCACGGCCGCCGAACTCTGCTCGGCGCTGCTCGGTGCGGTCCGGCAACACCGCGGGCCGCGCCAGCAGCAGGATGACGTGACGGCGCTCGTGGTGAAGTCGGAGACGTGATACCGGAGAGAGCGGATTGCGATGATGCGGGTCCTCCTCGTGGACGATGAGCAGCCGGCACGCGAGCGGCTGAGGCAGCTGCTGGCGGCGCACGCCGACGTGGAGGTCGTGGGCGAGGCCGAGGACGGCGTGCAGGCAGTCGAACGTATCGCGGAGCTGGCGCCGGACGTGGTGTTCCTCGACATCCAGATGCCCGGCGCCTCGGGGCTCGACGTGGCGGGCTCCCTCGGCCGTCCACGCCCGGTCATCGTCTTCTGCACGGCCTTCGACCAGTACGCCGTGGACG
>CAZLBU010000301.1:0-1927 GCA_964557815.1 uncultured Bifidobacteriaceae bacterium
ATTCGGGCAGTTCGACGGGCCGGCGCGGCTGCCGGTCGCGACCGCCGGGTGCGGCAAGGTGCTGCTCGTCGGGGATGGGATGCCGAGGCCGCTCTGGCCGTTTCCGTGCGAGCCGCATGACGCGCCGACCGCGTGCTCGACGGCCGGCGCGCTGTGTTATGCCAACCGCCGGGGCGACGGCTCCTATGCCTTCGCGGCGCCGCCGCGGCAGCCCGCGTTCACGGTGGCCGCGACACTGGATTACTTCGTCTGGCGGGAACGCCGCGATCTCGAGCGCTTCCCGGCGCCGGTGGACTGGTCCGGGATGGCCGAGGTCCCACCCACCTCCGATCGATCCCTGATTCGCGACGCCAATCACGTGAAGCGCATCCGAGCGTTCCAGGCACCGGGGCAGTTGATCGCCTTCGTCGAGCCGCTCGACGCGAGCGCGCCCATGGTACTCCTGCGCACGAACGCGGCCGCCCGGGCGTGGTGGGTGCGTCGAGACGATTACGCCGTCGAGGCGGTGCAGAGCGTCATCGGGGAGACATGGGTAACCGCCCCTTCGCCGGGAGAGCACCTCCTGTTCGTGGCGGAGTAGGGTGGCCCACGCAGGTGCGATCGGGTGCGGGCGGGTGCGGGCGGGTGCGAACGGGTGCGGACAACGCGTCGCGCGGGGGCGCCTCCCGATACGCTAGTCCGGCTGGGAACGGACTGCGCCGCGCTCCAGTTCCACCAGGTGCGGGAGCAGTTCCGAGTGCCGCTGCACGTGGAAGATGAACCTGGGCACGTCGCGCGCCGTGGACTGCGCCATGAACGGCTCGCCCCAGAAGCTCAGGAGCGCCTCCGGGCCGCCGCTCACCTGGCTGTCACCCAGGATGAACGAGGTCGTCCGGCTCAACCGGCACCATCGCGGCTCGCGCACCTTGGCGTGGCCGGCGCATCCCGCGATGGCGGGCTGGATCACGCGCTCCCACAGGCTCCGCTGGCTCTCGTCCAGGACGAACTGGATGGACGTGACGGCCGGGTTCTCCACCGCCGGGCGGAGCAGGGCGTCGAAGAGCGGCGCGGGCTGGTACATCGACAGGCACAGGTTGAACCAGACGGTGTCGCCGCCCATCGCACGAACGAACTGCTCGTTGGCCGATCGGATGTGCCGTGGCCCGACGAGCAGCACCTCCGGCGGCGTCAGCCCTGCCTGCATGCGGCGCACGAGGTGCTCGGTCCGTTCCAGCTGCCGGGCGGTCAGCTCGTTGCCGCGTGCATGGCGCATGAAGTTGAGGAACAGCAGCGCCATCAGCGCCAGCACGATGGGCAGGATGATCGCCTCGTCCGCCACGTGCAGCAGGTGAAGAACGATGGCGACCACGGCCGCGACGATGCCGGCGATGGCCTCCCATTCGAGGTTCAGCAGTCGCTTGATGTCCATACCGCGGCTGACGGCGGGACGTCAGGGCCGGCCCGCGAACGGGCCCGCGGCGACCTTGCCCTGCGTGTTCGCCAGCGGCCCCAGCTCCGCCGCAACACCGCGCGCGATGGCCGCCGTCTCGCTCCCCGCCTGGAAGCAGGTGAAGTCCGGCCGATCGCGCCAGGCGAGCGGCCCGCAGAGCCGCACGCCCGCATTGATCGCCGCATCGTGGACGATGTTGATGACGCGCTCGTAGTCGGGCTGCCCCTGCCGGTAGCCGCTGAAGTTCGCCAGGTCGCCGCTCGCGGCGAAGATGGCCGTGACGCCGGGGACCTTCGCGATGGCCGCGGCGTTCTTCACGCCCTCCAGCGTCTCGATCATCAGAATGAGCACGATGTTGTCGTTGGCCGTGGCGCGATAGCCGCCGGGCACGCCGCCCCACATCGACGCGTCGAAGGCCTGCCCGCCGCCGTTGCTGCGCCGGCCGAGCGGCGGGAAGTAGGTCCAGTTCACCACCTCGCGCGCCTCCTCCACCGTGTC
>CAZLBU010000301.1:1937-2668 GCA_964557815.1 uncultured Bifidobacteriaceae bacterium
GACCGTCGGGACCACCAGTACGAGCGCGCCCGCATCCAGCGCGTGCTGGATCTCGCGCTCGTCGGTGTAGGCCACGCGCACGCCGGGCACGGCCTTCGCGTGCGGGCAGGTGCGCCACATGCGCGCGGCCTGGTTCCAGTCGCGCTGGTCGTGCTGCATCTCGGTCCAGATGAAGTCGTAGCCCGCGTTGGCCATCGCGCAGTACGTGCTCGGATCGGTTGCCGCGAAGAGCGTTCCGCCGGTGACCTTGCCGCCCTGCAGCATCTTGGCCTTCACGGGGTTCCAGATGGTGGCGCCCGCGGGTGGGTCGAAGGCGGTGCCGTACTTCCACGTGGCCGGATCGAAGGGCCCCGTATTGGTGGCAAACGGCGGCGGCGTGTCCGTGGCCTTGCTGTCGACGCCGGCGGGAGCCGCCAGCGGGAACTTGCTGGCGCCGGGCGCGGCATTGCCGGCATAGGGATCGGCCACCGGCGCCGGCGGCTTCGGGCCCGGCGCGGGCGGCTGCGGGCTGGGCGCCTGGGCGCGCGGGGCCAGCGGCAGCATGGCCAGCAGGCCGGCCAGGATGAGTCCGACGAGCGCGTGTCTCATGTGCATCCTCCGAGGCAGGGTCCGCCTGGGTGGGCACAGTGTAGTGGAAGCCGGCGCTGGTGCGCGCCGTGGGCGCGGTTGCGCCGCGTGGGCGGCACTCACGTGCCGTGGGCCTCGCGGCTTCGCGGCTCGGTGGGCGGCGC
>CAZLBU010000302.1:0-2628 GCA_964557815.1 uncultured Bifidobacteriaceae bacterium
CTTACATCGCCCGCGCCCTCACGTGTGCCGCACCACCGTGCAGGACTTGCCAGCTTCGGCCACAGCGGATCGCGCAGCAACTGCGGACACCGAGTCACGACGATCCGTTGCGTTTGGCTCCCTCGCCCCTCTGCGGTTCATCTGCGCATTGCGGCCGATTGGCGTCCATCGGCGTCATCTGCGGCCGTTCTGCGTCTACAATCCATCTGTGTCGGCCCTTCGCGAGCGGTTCCATTCCCTTCATCGCCTCATCGGCAACACGCCGCTCCTGGTCATCGATGTCAGGTATCGAGGCCACCCGCGGCGCATCTTCGCCAAGCACGAGTCGCTCAACCACACCGGCAGCATCAAGGACCGGATGGCGCTCTACGTGCTCGAGCAGGCATACCAGGAGGGCCGGATCGCGCCGGGCGACCGTATTGCCGAGGCGACGAGTGGCAACACCGGCATCTCGTTCGCGGCCCTCGGGCGGGCCCTCGGTCACCCGGTCACCATCTTCATGCCCGACTGGATGAGCGCCGAGCGCATGTCGCTCATTGCGAGCTTCGGGGCCGAGATCGTACCAGTCAGCCACGAGCAGGGCGGCTTTCTCGGCAGCATCGCGCAGGCGGATGCCCTGCGGGCACGAGACCCGCGCGTCTTCCTCCCGCACCAGTTCTCGAACGAGGCCAATGTCCGCGCACATATGGAGACGACCGGCCGGGAGATCTGGGTGCAGCTGGCGGGCGCGGGCCTGGCGCCCGACGCCTTCATTGCCGGTGTGGGAACCGGGGGGACCGTGATGGGCGTGGGACGCTACCTGAAGTCGTGCCGCCCCTCGGTGCGCGTTCACCCTTTGGAGCCAGCGGAATCGCCGACGCTCTCCACCGGCCACAAGGTCGGCCAGCATCGGATCCAGGGCATCTCGGACGAGTTCGTTCCGCCCATCGTCAAGCTCGACGAGCTCGACGCGGTGGTGGCCGTTCACGACGGCGACGCCATCCTGATGGCGCAGGCGCTCGCCCGGCACGGGCTCGCCGTGGGAATCTCTTCGGGCGCGAACTTCGTTGGCGCGTTGAAGGTGCAGAACGAGCTGGGAGACGACGCCGTGGTGGCGACCGTGTTCAGCGACAGCAACAAGAAGTACCTGAGCACCGACCTGCTTCGGACCGAGCCGGTGCGCGACGACTACGAGTCGTCGCACGTGGAAGTCCTCGACTACACCGCCCTGTCGCGCACGTGCGTATTCTGCGCGCGCTGAGCCAGCCGGCCCTGCGCCATCCGCGTCATCTGCGGCCCCGAGCCCTGCTGCTCTGCGTATCTGCGTTCATCTGCGGCCCTGACCCCGAGCCCTGCTGCTCTGCGCATCTGCGTTCATCTGCGGCCCTGACCCCGAGCCCTGCTGCTCTGCGTATCTGCGTTCATCTGCGGCCCTGATCCTGAGCCCTGCTGCTCTGCGTATCTGCGTTCATCTGCGGCCCTGACCCCCGAGCCCTGCTGCTCTGCGCATCTGCGTTCATCTGCGGCCCTGAGGCCCTCCGCGTTACCGGAAATCCTCGACTCTGAGTTCGAGGTACTTCTCGCCCCTGAACTCGTTCTCCTCCAGGGTGTAGGCCAGCTCCACGCCTGCCTTCTGGGTGGCGAGCGTCTCTTCCCGCTCGGCGGCGTTCCACTGGATGCCTCGCAGCAGCCGGCCGTCCTGCCTGAAGGTCATCTTCAAGTGGCGCTCCTTGAGGCGCCTGGGGCCATCCACGACCTCGACGGGTCCCGTGAAGAACTTCGGGCGAGGGTTCGCCGGGCCGAAGGGCGCCAGCGACGCCAGCTCGGCGACGACGCGATCGGAGATGGCGCCGAAGGCCAGAGGGCCGTCGAGCCACAGGCGCGGGCGCAGGTCGTCGGGCTCGAGCCGCTCGTCGGCGTGGGCGTTCACGGCGTGGCGGAGCTCGCGGACCCGCCCCGCCTCGATCTGCAGCCCCGCCGCCTGCTTGTGGCCGCCGAAGCGGGACATCAGCGGCGCGCACGACTCGAGCGCGGCCAGCATGTCGAAGCCGGGAATGCTGCGGCACGACCCGTGCGCGACGCCGTCCTCGATCGACAGCACGATGGCGGGCCGGTAGAACGCGTCCACCAGCTTGGAGGCAACGATGCCGATGACGCCGCGATGCCAGCCCTCGCCGGCGACCACCAGCACGCTGCGCGACCCGACCTCCGGATCGGTCTCGACGATCTTCCGCGCCTTGGAGACGATGTCCTGCTCCTCGGTCCGCCGGCGGGTGTTCTCCAGTTCCAACTGCTCCGCCAGGGCGCGGGCCTCGGCGGCCATGCCTTCGTCGGAGGCGAGCAGCAGCCGGGCCGCAATGTCCGGGGTGCTCATGCGGCCGGCCGCGTTGATGCGCGGCGCGAGCATGAACGAGATGTGATAGCTGTCGATGGTCTTGCCGGTGAGGCTGCTGGCCTCGAGCAGCGCGCGCAGCCCGACCTTGTGCGGGCCCTTCGAGAGCATCTCGAGGCCCAGCTTGGCGATGACCCGGTTCTCGCCGACGAGCGGCACCACGTCGGCCAGCGTGCCGATGGCGGCCACCTTGACGAAGCCGGGCACCCACGCCGCGCGGCCCGCCCGCCCGCACAGCGCCTGTACGAGCTTCAGGG
>CAZLBU010000303.1:0-263 GCA_964557815.1 uncultured Bifidobacteriaceae bacterium
GATTTCGGCGAGGGGCGGTTCCGGTTCGAGCACTCGTACCGGCACCCTCGCCATTTCCACCTCATCTGCAAGACCTGCAACCGCTCGTACGAGTTCCTGAGCTCGGACATCGAGGCCCTCGTCGAGGAGGTCGCAGCGGCCCGCGGTTTCCAGGCGCGGCAGAGCGTCGTGCAGATCTACGGGACGTGCGAGGCGTGCCGGACCGGCCGGGAGCCGGCGGAAGAAGGGGCGACCTCGGAGCTGCTGTTCGCGCGCGACGCGCT
>CAZLBU010000303.1:273-2619 GCA_964557815.1 uncultured Bifidobacteriaceae bacterium
CATCGCCACCGAGCGCAGCGGCCTGGAGTTCTACACCCGGGCGGCGCGCATCACCAAGGACCCGCGCGGCAAGCGCATCTTCCACGAGCTGGCCGAGGAGGAGAAGCACCACCTCGGGACGCTGGAGGATCGGTATCGCAAGCTCCTCGAACAGGATCCGCAGCTCGAGTCGCGGCCGACCTTCCTCTTCTTCAAGGGCGCCGCCAACGGGTTGTTCGCCGCGGGTGCGGATCAGCTGCGCCGCGACGGCGTGGACGACCTCGAAGCGCTGCGCATCGGCATCCGCTGCGAGCGCGGGTCGCACCGGTTCTTCAAGCGGTACGGCGAGCGCTTCGAGGACTCCGAGGGCAAGCAGATCTTCCTGGAGTTCGCCGAGGAGGAGCGGCAGCACCTCGAGATGCTGATCCGCGAGTATCGCCTGCTGCAGAAACGCCAGCGGAAGCCCGCCCCGGCACGCCGGCGCGCGGCCGCCCGCAGCGCGTGATCGATCTCCACCTGCACACGACTGCGTCCGACGGCCGGCTGTCGCCGGCCGAGCTCGTGGACCGCGCGTCGGCCGCCGGCCTGACGACCATTGCCGTCACCGACCACGACACCGTGCAGGCGGTGGACGAGGTGACTCGTCTCGGTGCGGCGCGGGGCATCCGGGTCGTGCCTGGCACCGAGATCACTGCGGTGGACGACGGGCGCGACGTCCACATGCTGGCCTACTTCGTCGACCACGCCGATGACACCCTGGGCGCCTTGCTCGCGACACAACGAGAGCGCCGCATGACCCGCGTTCGCGAGATCGGGGCGCGGCTCGCCGCACAGGCTGTGCCGGTGGACGTCGAGGCGCTCCTGGACGAGGCGCGCGCGACGCCCGGCACGTCGATCGCGTTCGACCGCTACCTGGGACAGGGGCGGCCCGCCTTCGTGCCCCGGCTCGGGCCCTCGCCCTTCGAGGTCGTGGCCCTGGTCCACGCTGCCGGCGGCATCGTGTCGTATGCCCACCCGGGCGTGACACGGCGCGACCACCTGTTGCGGCCGCTGGCCGATGCGGGCCTGGACGCCATCGAGGTGCATCACTCCGATCACTCGCCGGACGTGCGCGAGCGCTACCGCGCCCTGGCCTCGACCCTCGGCCTCGCGACCAGCGGCGGCTCCGACTTCCATGGGTTCGGCGACACCCGGGCGGCGCTGGGCCTGGTCGTACTGCCGGCCAGGGAATTCGCGGTGCTGGAAGCGCGGGTGCCCCTTCGCCCGGCCCGGCCCGTGCCATGAAAACGCTGCTCGACATCCGCGGCCTCGTGAAGGACTACCAGGGGTTGAGGCCGCTGCGCGTGCGCGAGCTCGCCGTTGAACCGGGCCACATGCTCAGCCTCGCGGGATTCGACGCGCCCGCAGCCGAGATGTTCGTGCACCTCGTCACCGGCGCGGCTTTGCCCGACGAGGGTGACGTGACGCTCTTCGGCACCAACACGCGGCACATCCCGAGCGCCCAGGCGTGGCTGCTCTCCCTGGACGGCCTGGGCCTCATCAGCCACCGCGCCGTCCTCCTGGACATGCTCACCGTGCTCCAGAACGTGGCGATGCCGTTGACGCTGGAGGTCGATCCGATCGATCCGGCACTGCGGCCGCAGGTGGAGTCGCTGGCCCGGGAGGCCGGTATCGCCGAGACGATGTGGGACCGGGCGCTCGCTCAGGCGGACGCCGAGACGAACCTGCGGGTACGCCTGGCACGCGCCATCGCGGCACGCCCGGTACTCGTGATTGCGGAGCACCCGTCGGCGACGCTTCCACGAGACGCGGTGACGCGAGTCGCGTCCGATGTGTCGCGGATCGTGCGGGCGCGCGAAGCCGCCCTGCTGACGCTGACAGCCGACACGGAGTGGGCGGGTGGGGCGGGGGGCGACCTCCTGACGCTCAACCCCGCCACGGGGGGGCTGGCGCCCGGTGGCGGCTTCGTGGAACGATTCAGACGAGTACTGGGAGGGCGTTGACCATGCCGTGGGGCGAGATTCTCCGCATCGAGACGGACAAGGGCTTCGGGTTCATCCGGGACGACGCCGGCATGGACTGGTTCTTCGTCGCCGAGGACGTGCGCGGGGGCCGGTTCGAGAACATCTGGGTGGGCGAGCGCGTGGGCTTCAGTGCCGAGGCTACTGCCAGCGGCCCGAGAGCGGCAGACATTCATCACGAGCAGCTCGACTGAGTGAGCTTCCCATTGACGATTGCCAATTGGCGATTGACGATTCATTGGGTGATTGAGTGATTGGGCATTGGTCATTGGATTGGGCGATTGAGTGATCGGGTGATTTGCGGCATTCATCGTCGTGGGGTCACTGCGCGATCGCGCGGCAGGGG
>CAZLBU010000304.1:0-550 GCA_964557815.1 uncultured Bifidobacteriaceae bacterium
CCCTCGGCGCAATGCGGAGACCTGCTCATCCGCGACCGGCTGTGCAACTGGACCTATCAGTTCGCCGTGGTTGCGGACGACTGCACGCAGGGGATCACCGACGTGATCCGTGGCGTGGATCTCCTGGCGTCCACAGGGCGGCAGATTCGGCTGGCCCGCCTGCTCGGGCGCGCCACGCCGCCGTGCTTCGCGCACCATCCGCTGGTGATGAGATCGGCGACGGAGAAGTTGAGCAAGTCCGACGGCGACACGGGTGTCCGGGAGTTGCGCGCGGCCGGATGGTCGGCCGCCGAGGTGCTGGCCCATGCCAGGGCGCTGGTGCCGTAGCCGGTCCTCGCCTCCTCGCCTCCCCGTGCTACTTCCGCAGCACCTTTCCGGGGCGCGCCTCCGTCTGCTGGCCGTCGCGCACCACGGGGACGCCGTTGACCAGGACGTGCACCATGCCGGTCGGATACTGGTGCGGCTGGGCGTAGGTGGCACGATCGCCGACCGTGGCGGCGTCGAACACCACGATGTCGGCCGCGAGCCCTGGCGCCAGGCGGCCCCGGTC
>CAZLBU010000304.1:560-2610 GCA_964557815.1 uncultured Bifidobacteriaceae bacterium
TGGTCCGCCGGCAGCGAGGTCATCTTGCGCACCGCCTCCTCGAGGGCGATCACCTTGTCCTCGCGCACGTACTTGCCCAGCACGCGCACGGCGTTGCCGTAGCCGCGCGGGTGGGGCACGCCCTCGCCGAAGGTGTTCAGCCCCGAGTCGGACGCCACCGACACCATCGGGTGCCGCAGGATGCGGTTCAGGTCGTTGTCCGACATGAAGTGGTAGACCATCGACGCGCCGCCGGCGCGCAGCATGCGCCGCATCATCTCCTGCTGTGTGGCGAGGTCGGCGGCACCCAGTACCTTCTGCGCCGCCTGGGGGATGGTGAGCCCGTTCAGCGAGCGGTCCGCGCGGTACTCCGCGATGCGCGCGAAGTCGTAGTCCTCGAGGCCGCGCTCGCGAATCAGCTCGCGCATCTCGGCCCGGATCTTCGTCCACGTCGCCTCGTCGTCCAGCCGCTCGTTGATCTTCTCCTGCCCGCCTTCGAGCGCCCACGCGGGAAAGCGGATGCCGAGGTTCGAGCTGGCCGCGTCGTAGAGGTACTGGTCCGCGTTCACGCGCAGGCCGCGCGCCCGCGCGGCGTCGATCATCTCGAGCGCCCTTGCGCTGGCGCCCCAGCGGCTCGGCGCGTCCACCTTCAGGTGCGAGATCTCCAGCGCGCACTGCGCCTGCTCGGCGATGTTGATGGCCTCGGCCACCGCCTCCTCGAGCGTCGTGCCCTCGTTGCGCATGTGCGTGGCGTAGACGCCGCCGTGGCGGGCGGCCACGCGGGCCAGCGCCACGATCTCCGCGGTTTCCGCGTAGGTTCCCGGCACGTACTGCAGCCCGGTGGAGAAGCCGACCGCGCCATCGGCCATGGCCTTCTCGACGAGCGCTTCCATCTTCGTCAGCTCGTCGGGCGTGGCCTGCCGGTTGGCCGTGCCCATCACCTCGCGCCGGATGGTGTTGTGGCCGACGAGCGTGCTGTAGTTGAGGGCGGGGCGGGCGGATTCGATCTCGCCCAACGCCTTCGCCACGTCGGCCGCCGAGCCGCCGCAATTGCCCGCGACGACGGTGGTGACGCCCATGCGGACGAAGTGCGGGATGGCCGGCTGGCCGGCGATCTCGTCCACGTGCGTGTGGACGTCGATGAAGCCCGGTGCCACGACCAGGCCGGCGGCGTCGATGATGGCAGGCGCCGTCGCGCCCTCGAGCGAGCCGATCTCTGCGATACGGCCGGAGCGAATGCCCACCGACGCAACACGGCCGGGGGCGCCCGTGCCGTCCACCACCCGCCCGTTGCGGAGGATGAGGTCAAAGGCCGCCGGCTGAGCCGTCGGCTGGGGCCGAATGGCCGGCGCGGCGAACGCCAGCGCGGCCGTGAGCGGGAGGAGCGCGAAGCGGTAGCGAGTCACCCCGGGAATTGTACCGGTTCTCCCCTTCCTGATCCCCGATCCCTGATCCCCGATCCCTGATCCCTGATCCCTGATCCCGGTTTATCCTCTAGGAGTCCCCATGGCACCATTCCACTGGCGGCCTCGCGGCATCGGCGTGGCCGCCGCGCCACCGGTCGCCGCTCCGCCGCTCGTTGACGATCCGCTGTTCGACGTCAACGACCTCGCTGCTCTCCATCGGGCCTACTACGGCCCGGCCGGCCCGCCCGAAGAGCCGGCGACCGCGGTCCGCAGCGCGAAGATCACGCTCACCCGGCAGCACCCCAACGACTTTCCCGATCGCCAGCTCCAGGTGTTCCTGAACGGCGAGGAATGGTGCCGCATCCGGTCCGGCGAGTCCATTACGCGCGAGCTGGCGCCGGGGCCCTACCAGGTGAAGGCCTTCAACACGATGTTCACCAAGACCCTGGACGTGCATCTTCGCCCGGGGGAGCACGTGCGGCTGCGCTGCTCGAACGGGTTCCCGAGCGCGGGCTGGTTCCTGATGCTGTTCCTGCACGTCACGTACCTGCGCGTCCACCTCGAGCGCGAGCCCTCCGTGTGACGACCGCGCGCGTGACGATCGTCCGGGACCATCCGGACGATGTCCAGGATCGGCCCGTCCGCCTGTGGCTGGACGGCGAGCG
>CAZLBU010000305.1:0-2603 GCA_964557815.1 uncultured Bifidobacteriaceae bacterium
GTGCCGCCGACGGCAGAACCGCCGCTGGCGCCTTCATCGCTCTCCGCGATGGTCGAGGGCGGCGTCGTCACGCTCACCTGGACTGCTGCCGCGGGTAACGCTCGGGAGTACGTCGTCGAAGTGGGCTCGGCCGCCGGCCTGTCGGACATCCTGGTGTTCCCGACCGCGACGCTGGATACGCGGCTTGCGACACCGGCGCCGGGTGGACATTACTTCGTGCGCGTGCGCGCGGCGAACGCATCGGGCCTGAGCCCGCCTTCGAACGAAGTCGCTGTCGACGTGCCATGAAGAGGAGTGAGCGTTCAGGCGGCCCCGCCCGCCAAGCCCAGCACGCGTTCGAAGTTCCCCCCGAAGATGGCGGCCTGCATGGCCTCGGGGGCGGCGACGTTTGCGAGCGCCTGCCGTTGCCGGTCGTAGATGGCCCGGTGCCACCCGCGCGGGAAGAACGACGAGTCGGTGCCAAAGAGCAGCCGCTCGGGTCCGAGCACCGCCAGCGCCGTTTCGAAGGCGTGCTCGAGGGTGAGCCCCGGCGTGTACTTCACCCACCCGTTCGAGCTCGACGTGTCGAGATACACGTTCGGGCACACGTCCGCGACCATCAGCGCCTCGCGGAACATCCCGGCGCCGAAGTGCGGAATGACGATGGGGAGCGACGGAAAGCGAAGGGCCAGCGTGTGGATGTCCAGCGGGTTGCCCCTGCTCATGTCGAAGGGGCTGGGGAGGCCGAGCTTCGCCCGCGCGCCCACGGACAACACACCGCAGTGGACGAACAGCAGGGGCCGGCGCGCGGCTCGGGCGGGCCCGGCACCGGAGGGTGGGTCGGCGTCGCGGGCGGGGCCGAACGCCGCGAGGATCTCCGCGACGCGAGCCACGCGCGCGTCGTGCAGCGAGAAGCGCTGCATCGCGGGGAACAGGCACACGCCGCGCAGGCCGCCCTCCAGCGCGCGGACGACGCGGTCCTCCGCATCGTCTTTCGTCGGATCGAGCATGAAGTAGCCGACCAGGCGCGACGGATGCCGCGCGATGGCCGCCGCCACCGAATCCTCGTCGCCGGGCACGCTGGCGATGATGGCCGCGCGCGAGACGCCCTGCGCGTCCATCTCGGCCACCCATCGATCGGCGAGTGCCAGGGGCGAGACCGGATCGTCCCACCCCAGAAGCCGGATGGCGTCGGCGTCGGCCACGCCGCGCTGCGCGGCCAGCGCGCCGACGAACGCGGGCGAGAAGAAGTGGACGTGCGCGTCGCAAATCACGAGGGTATTGTAGGCCGCGCCTTCGCCGCCCGTGCCGCCTGCTAGAGCCGGCCCGTCCGCTGGTAATGGCGCACGCTGCGCGCCCAGACGGTGAGGAGGATGCCGCCGGCGAGGATCAATCCGACCGACAGGCCCCACCACAGCCCGGCCGCGCCCCACCCGGTGACGAAGCAGAGGGAGTAACCGACGGGCAGGCCCACCAGCCAGTGTGCACCGAGGTTGGTGACCATCGGCGTGCGCGTGTCACCCAGCCCCCGCAGCGTACCGGTGATGACGCCCTGCAGGCCGTCGAAGAGCTGGAACACAGCGGCGATGAGGAGGAGCGAGCTGCCCAGCGCCAGCACCTCGGCGTCGCGCGTGAAGAAGCCGATGAGCGTCTGCGGGATGACCACGAAGAGCAGGCCCGAGAACAGCATGAAGGCCACGCCAAGGGCGATGACCGTCCAGCCCGCAGCGGCCGCGCCTCTGGGATCCTGTGCGCCCACCGCGTTCCCCACGCGGACCGCACCAGCGGAGGCCAGGCCGAGTGGAATCATGAAAGCGACGGCCGCGATGTTGAGCGCGATCTGGTGCGAGGCGGTGGCGACCGGCTCCAGGCGCCCGGCCAGGGCCGTGGCGAGCGCGAACACGCCGACTTCCGCCGTGACCGTGGATGCCGCCGGAAGTCCCAGCTCCACCAGCCGCCGGATCGACGTGCCGCCTCGGGTGTGTCCCGCGCGAGGCGGCGTCGTTCCGCCTTCCTGAGAGGCCGGGCCGCCATCGGGAGGGGTGCGTCCCTCCCCGGAAGACAGGTGCTTCGTGGCGTGAAGGGCGGCCCGGTCGGCCCACCACACCGCGCCCGCCAGCAGGCCGCTCATGTAGACGCGCGAGGCGAAGGTGGCCCAGGCCGCACCCGGGACGCCCAGCGCCGGCATGCCCAGATTGCCGTAGATGAATGCCCAGTTCGCCAGCGCGTTGACGACATTCGCGCTGACGAGGGCGAACATCACCGGCGCCACGTGATGGGTGCTCTGCAGGTAGCGCCGAAACGCCGCGTAGAGCAGCAGGAACGGCGTGCTCCCGATGACGACCAGGTAGTAGCCCTGCAGCAGGCCCAAGGTTACCGGATTGAAGCCCAGCACGGGAATCGCCGCGTAGACGGCCAGGAGAATGGCCACGAGCGGCAGCGTTGCAAGGAAGGCGAGTCGAATCCCCGCCGCCAGCCAGCGCCGGCCGAGCGCGAGGTCGCGCGCGCCATAGGCCTGCGAGACGAGCGTGTCGAGGCCGAGGAGCAGGCCCATGCCGAAGATGGCGAAGCCCAGGTGCAGCGAGTTGCCGACGCCAACCGCGCCGATGGCGGCCGGGCCGAGG
>CAZLBU010000306.1:0-2531 GCA_964557815.1 uncultured Bifidobacteriaceae bacterium
CTCGACGGCGAGCCGCTCGACATAAGGCTGGCCGGCCGGCCGCTCGACCTCCGATCGCTCCTCGACATCGCCGTCCAGGTGGCCGACGCCCTCGACGCGGCGCACACCGAGGGCATTCTCCACCGCGACATCAAGCCCGCGAACATCTTCCTGACGAAGCGGGGCCAGGTGAAGGTGCTCGACTTCGGGCTGGCCAAGCTCACGACTGCAGCGCATGCCGCGGGCGACTCGGTGTACGAGACACGCGCCGAGCACTTCTCGAGCGTGGTCGGCACCACGGTGGGCACCATCGCGTACATGTCGCCCGAGCAGGCGCGCGGCGAGGAACTCGATCCGCGCACCGACCTCTTCTCGTTCGGCGTCGTGCTCTACGAGATGGCCACGGGACGCCAGAGCTTCCCCGGCCACACCACGGCAGTCGTGTTCGACGGCATTCTCAATCGCGAGCCCGCACGCGCCAGCTCGATCAACCAGTCCCTCCCGCCCGATCTCGATCGGATCATCGCGAAGGCGCTCGAAAAGGAGCGCGACCTCCGCTATCAGACCGCCAGGGATCTGCGCGCTGATCTGGAACGGCTGCGGCGCGACTCGGGGACCAGGCGAGTCGCGGTCTCCAGCGGGCCGGGGAGCGCCGGTGCATCCACGATGGCGGGAGATCCCACGTCGGCGGCGACGGTCTTCGTGCCCGCCGGCACGCAGCCCTCCGGCTCGGGCGCGGGCTCGTCGGCCATCGGCGTGTCGGGCGCCACGCCAGGGCCCTCAGCCGTGTCCGGCGCTCTACAGCCGGCGCAGCCGATCACCCCACCCGCTGTCGCAACGGCGCCCGTCCCCGCCGGAGCAGCCCAGAGGGCACCATGGGGGCTGGCCGCGGCTGCGACGGTGGTGGCGGCCCTCGCCGTCGGTGCCGGCCTCTACCTCGCGATGCGCCCGGGTTCCGGGCCAGCAGACGTGGTCCAGACGGCGGAGCCCGATCCGCCATCAACACCGGCGACACCGGAGGCCGCCCCTCCGAGCTCGGGCGAGGGTGTTCCGGCGGCGGCGAGCGCGGCCGCCTCTCCACCGCCCGCCCCCGTGGCTGGCGCACCACCGGCCAAGGGGCCCGCTCCGACAACGCGGCCCGCTACGAAGTCGGCCCCATCCGCCCCGGCCAGCTCCACCGCTGCCGGCGCGGCAGCGACCGCTCGAGACGCCGAAGCCGCACAGCGCCTCGAGATCGCGCGCGCCAAGCTGTCGAGCAACCTCGTCGACCAGGGGGTGGCGGACCTCCGCCAGATCGTCATCGACTACCCTGGGTCGCCGACGGCCGTCGAGGCCTCGTTCCTGGCGGGCGGCGCCCTGGAAAAGGCCGGGCGTGCCGACGACGCCATGGCGGTGTACGTGGAGTTCGAAAAGCGTTTCGCGGGGCACGCCCGCGTGGCTGAGAGCAAGCTGCGCCGCGCCCAGCTGCTGCAACGCGCGCGCGGCCAGCAGCGCCAGCTCGACGCGCACGCCCTGCTCGGCGAGGTCGTGCGGGACTATCCGGGCACGCCGTCAGCCAAGCAGGCGCTCCTGGCGCGGCGCCAGATCGAGATGCAGCGGCGACAGCTGCGCGCCGTGGATCCGGTGCTGAAGATCGAAGTCCCGGCGCTGCTGGTCACGCTGCGGGCGCTGGCGGACCAGTTTCCCACGGACCCGGAAACGATGCCCGCCCTGAACCAGCTTGCGGCCGCGTACGCCGACATGGACCAGTACCAGGCTGCGGTCGAGGTGCTGGAACACATGGCCGCGCGCTTCCCCGGCAACCCCGCCGAGGTGTGGTGGCAGCTCGGCGAGCTGTACGAGCGCCGGCTGCGAAACCCCGAAAAGGCCCGGGACGCGTACGGCCGCGTCCCCCCGGAGTCACCTCGATATCGCGAGGCGCAGCAGCGCCTCAGCCGCCGCTGATCATTTCGTTCGAATCTCGATCGTCCCGGTCACGACGTCGATGGAGATGACCGGCTCGCCCTTGCCCAGCGTCGCCTCGCTCCAGCGCGGCCCCCAGCTGTCCCTCGCCGTCATCGGGATGTCCGACTGAATCGACCCGTTCAACGCCAGTGCCATCACGCGCGCGTCGGGAGGCGGCCCGGGCATCTGCAGGCGTACGTCGCCGTTGAACGCGCGAAGCCGCAGCAGCCCCGCCGGGTCCAGCCGCGCGTTCCGGAGGACAATGGATCCAATCCCTGTTTCGAGGCGGATCGAGCCGGAGATATCGGCGCCCTCGATGGGACCGCGGCGCAGGTCGGCGGTGACCGCCCCCCGGAACCGCTCGATCTGCAGCCGGCCTTCCATCACCCTCAGGTGCTCGATCCGGGCGGTCGCGGGGACGCGCAGCACGAGATCCGAGACCAGGGCGGGATCGGTACCGCCGTCGGGTTGCACGATGCGGATGGCCACGCGCTCCGGGGTTTCGTCGATGGCCACGGGCATGTGCGCGAAGGCGTCGGCGGCCGGCGCCGTGCGCTGGATGGCCACTTCCAGGTCCTGGCGGTTTGAACCTTCGATCCGCACCTGGC
>CAZLBU010000307.1:0-2523 GCA_964557815.1 uncultured Bifidobacteriaceae bacterium
TGTTGGAAGAGCGCGACGGGTAGGCGTGCCCGAATGCTGCATCGCCGTGTCGGCCTCCTTCCGGGCCGCGGCCAGGCGGTCATCGAGCGTTACGCTCCTCAGGATCCGGAGGGGTCTCACGCAGGGTGCTACCATCCGGCCGGAGGATCCCCGGCCATGACGCCTACTCATCCCGTCCGCCTGATGCTCTTGTGCGCCACCGTCGGGCTGGTGGCCCCGATGGTGGGCCGCGCCCAGGTGCCGGTTGGAGACCGCCAGCCCGCTGGATCGGCCCTGCGCCCGGCAGTCGCGGGGCCTTCGGGCGGTGTCTCGACCGGACACCCGCTCACGACCGCCGCCGCGTTCGCCGTCCTCCTGAAGGGCGGCAACGCCTTCGACGCGGGCGTCACGTCCCTCCTCGTCGGCGGCGTCATCGAGCAGGACCTGTACTCTCTTGGCGGCGAAGCGCTCGTGCTCGTCTACCCGAAGACGGAAGGCAAGGTCACCTCCATCGTCGGGCAGGGCTGGGCGCCGAAGGCCGTGGACGTGAAGTGGTACCTCTCGCGGGGGAAGACCCTGCAGGGCGAAGGCCTGGATCCGGCCGTTGTTCCCGGCGCGCTGCACGCGGCGCTCACGGTCCTCGAGAAGTGGGGGACGATGAGCTTCGAGCAGGTGGCGGCGCCGGCCATCGAATACGCGGAGAAGGGATTTCCGCTGCGCACCAGCACGGCGCGCTCCATCGAGAACCAGAAGGCGCTCTTCGACAAGTGGCCCGACAACCAGAAGTACTGGTACAAGCCGGACGGCTCGTACTACCGTGCGGGCGAAACCATCAAGTTGCCCACGCTCGCGCGCACGCTGAAGCGGATGGTGGAAGCCGAGCGCGCGGCGAAGCGGAGGGGCCGTGCCGCGGGCATCGTGGCCGCGCGGGACCGCTTCTACAAGGGCGACATCGCCAAGGAGATGGTGGCCTTCCTGCAGAAGCACGGGGCGCCGTTCGACCTGTCCGACTTCTCCGAGTTCTACGCGCGCATCGAGGAGCCGGCGCAGACCACGTATCGCGGCTACACCGCCTACAAGCACGGCTTCGGCAGCCAGGGGCCGATGCTGCTGCAGACGCTGAACATCCTCGAGAACTTCGACCTGAAGGCGATGGACTTCGGCAGCGCCGACTACCTGCACACGGTGACCGAGGCGATGAAGCTGGCCTACGCGGATCGCGACACCTACTACGCGGACCCGGCGTTCGTACAGGTGCCGGGCGAAGGGCTCCTCTCGAAGGCCTACGCGAAGGAGCGCGCGGCGCTCATCGATCCCGCGCACGCGTCGAAGGCGTTCATCGCGGGCGATCCGATGAAGCACGACACGAAGGTGAAGACGTGGACCTTCTGGAAGGCGGATGTGAAGGACGGCACGGCGCCGACCGCCGCCGCTCCCGGAGCGACGGGACTTCAGTCCCGTCGGCAGGCAGTCGCGCTGTCAGACGAACTCGCTTCGCGCGGGCTGGACTCCGCCGGCGTGAGCAAGGACACCACGCACATGGCCATCGTGGACAGGGACGGGAACGTCTTCGACGCGACGCCGAGCGGCGGGTGGGTGAACGGCGCCGTCATCCTCGGCGACACCGGGATCGGCATGAGCGTCCGCGGCGAGCAGTTCTTCCTGGACGAGACGCGCGCGAACCAGATTCGCCCCCGCGCACGCCCGCGCTACACGCTGACGCCCAGCATGGTCTTCAAGGGCGACGCGCCGCTGATGGCGCTCGGCACGCCGGGCGGCGACAACCAGGACCAGACGATCCTGCAGGCGTTCCTCAGCACAATCGAGTTCTGGGATGCGTGGTACCCGAACCTCCACGCCGCGCTCGAGCGCCCGCGCGTGCAGACGCTGCACTTCCTGGGATCGTTCTGGCCGCATTCCGGGGGCTTCAACAGGCTGAACGTGGAAGCCAGCATCACGGACGAGGTGTTCAACGCGCTGAAGGCGCGCGGGCACGACGTGAGCCGTATCCGAACATTCGGGATGTCCGGGTGCGCGACGGCCGTGCTCATCGATCCGGCCAGCGGCAATCGCATCGCGGGCGCCGACCCGCGGCGGGACTGTTATGCCATCGCGTACTGAAAGGTGTCCATTTGGCGATTGCCAATTGCCGATTGACGATTCATTGGGCCATCGGGTGATTGGGCATTGGGCATTGGATTGACGGATTGAGGTATTGAGGCATTGATGATTCGGCGGAGTCGCTCGTCGCCCCCAATCACCCAATCACCCAATCACCCAATCACCCAATCACTCAATCCAATGCCCAATGCCCGATCACCCGATCGCCCGATGAATCGTCAATCGCCAATCAGCAATCATCAATGGACGCCGGCGGCACGCCAGGGCGCCTTGATCAGCAGCGCCGGGTCAGCCCCTTTCTTCGGCACGAACTTCTGCGTGCGGCCGTACTGGTTGTCGCCGCCGTACAAGTTGCCGTCGGAGTCCACCGAGAAGGTGTGCACCTCGAGGTAGCCATCGGGCAGATCGGGCGGCACGGGCCAC
>CAZLBU010000308.1:0-2521 GCA_964557815.1 uncultured Bifidobacteriaceae bacterium
GCACGACATCACCGTGGGCGGGCGAAAGACCACGGTGCGCCAGGAACTGAAGGAGACCTACAGCGCCATCGAGGAGGCGAAGGCCGACGTCTCGGGCCTGTTCGCCCTGCAGTTCCTCGTGGACCGGGGCCAGCTCGACAAGCGCCTCGAGCAGACCATGTACACGACCTTTCTGGCCTCCGCCTTCCGGTCCATCCGGTTCGGCATCAACGAGGCCCACGGGCGCGGCCAGGCCATCCAGCTGAACTATTTGCTGGACGCCGGGGCCTTCAAGGTGGACGAGCGGGGCACCTTTACCGTGGATCCCTCGCGAATCCGGGAGGGCGTGTTGTCGCTGACTCGTGAGATCATGACCCTGCAGGCGGAAGGCAGCTACGAAAAGGCCCGGGCCATGATCGACCGGCTCGGCGTCATCCGGCCGGAGACCAAGGCCGTGCTCGACCGTCTGAGCGACGTGCCGGTGGACATCGAACCGCGGTTCGTCACGGCACTGGCGCTGCTCGGGGAGAAGTAGGCGCGACGGGTCGCGCGGATAGGACAGCATGATCACCAAGGAACAGGTCGAGGTCGTCGTGGCCCGGATTCGCCCGTTCATCCAGAACGACGGGGGCGACATCGAGCTCGTCGACGTGTCCGGCAACAAGGCCACGGTGCGGATGAGCGGCAACTGCGTCGGGTGTCCCAGCGCGTCGATGACGTTGTACATGGGCCTCGAGCAGGCGCTGCGCGACGAGGTGCCGGGCTTCGAGGAACTCGTGGTCGTGTGACGTGGGTCCCGCACTGCCGTTCTCGATCGACCATGTGGTGGTAGGCCGCAGCGCACGCATGCGGGCGGTCTTCGACTATGTACGCGTGGTGGCGGACTCCGACAGCAGTATCCTGATCACCGGCGAAACGGGCACGGGCAAGGAGCTCATCGCCAACCTCATTCACCAGGCCAGCCACCGCCGCGGCCGGCCGTTCGTGCCCGTGAGCTGCGCCATCTTCGCCGAGACCCTCATCGAGTCCGAGCTCTTCGGGCACGAGCGCGGCGCCTTCACCGGCGCCATCAAGGATCGCCCGGGCCGCTTCGAGATGGCCGAAGGGGGCACGTTGTTCCTCGACGATGTGGACGACGTGCCGATGTCGGTGCAGGTGAAGCTGCTGCGCGTGCTGCAGAACCGGGTCATCGAGCGCGTCGGCGGCGCGCGCCAGATTCCCATCGACGTGCGCACCGTCACCGGCACCAAGCGCGACCTCAAGCAGCTGGTCGCGGAGGGCAAGTTCCGCGAGGACCTGTACTACCGGCTGAACGTGATTCCGATCACGCTGCCGCCGCTGCGCGAGCGGCGCGAGGACATCCCGCTGCTGGCCGAGCACTTCCTGAAGCGCTTCTACCAGCGCCGCGAACAGCCGGCCCGCCCGCTGTCCCCCGGCGTCCTGCAGGCCTTCATGCGGTACCCGTGGCCGGGCAACGTCCGAGAGCTCGAGAACGCCTGCGAGCGCATCGCCCAGACGTGCACGTGCGACACGGTGAAGATTGGCTGCGTGCCGGTGAGCGTGCTCTTCCACCACACCGCGGAGATGGCCGAGCCCATTGTCGAGACGCACAGCCATCCCTCGTCGGTGTCCCTGGAGGAGCGGCTGAAGGACGTGGAGCAGGGCCTCATCACCTGGGCGTTGAAGGTGGCCGGGGGCAACAAGTCGAAGGCCGCCGAACTGCTGCAGATCAAGCGCTCGACCCTCGGGGACCGCATCAAGAAGCTGGGCCTGCCCGACGTGGGCGGCGACGACACCGCCGGGCGGAATGCCGGCGCGGATTGACGGCGTCTCGGCATCGCGCCGAACCCCCGGCAGCCGCCCGCTCGACTTATTGAAAAACAGGCCGAAAAACGCAGTTCTACTGGAAGAGCTGGCTGGCACCCCGCTTGCTTCGACATCAGGCGAAGTAGGACGCGTCGTCCGCGTTCCGGGTCCGGCCGTGGGGACCGTCGGCCTCGGCCGGACGACGCCGTCCTGTCTCGTCATGTCGCGCGAAGCCATGGTGGATCGAGAGAAGGTACTGGCTGTACTGCGCCGGAGGTTTCCCGGCGCGCCGAAGGCCGAGACCGCGGCGGCGGCCAACGCCATCGTCGGCCTGGATGATGAGTGGCAGGAGGTCGAGTGCACGGACCTCCGCGATCTGATTGAACGGCTGCGGAACGGCCACGAGTTCCGGCTGCTCGAGCGCATCCCTCGCAATCCCCTGCCCACCGCCTGAGGAGCTCGGTATTTCTACGTAGACCTCGGCATCCCGATTGCAGCGTCTTCCACCGTTCCGACTGAATTTGCCGGGAACCCGGCAGGTTGGAGTCGGCAGGAGCGGAATCATGAGACGTTACGGCAATTGGGCGGTCGTTCTCGCCACCCTCCTGGCCACGGCCAGTGTCGGTATCTCGGCACTGGCAGGGCCAGCCGCTGGCGCGGCGCCTGCGGCCCCGGCGACCGACGCCGTCGCGGCGGCTCCGGCTTCGTCGACGGCGGCAAATGCGCCACCGGCGGC